>NZ_JAVRCL010000001.1:0-82702 GCF_034530775.1 Nostoc sp. DedSLP04
AATCGCTGAAATTCCTTTGCCGTATACATTTACCATTTTCGGATAAGTCTATTAGGTTGCAGGCTTTTAGCAGGGGAGAATCCATATAAACTACGGCTGCATGAGCTGCTACATCATCATTGCTACCATGTACTCCATATTCCTGCAAAATATGAAAGTTTCCTGCTTGTAAACAATACTGCTCGCAACGTTCTTTGTCATTTAGAAGTAATAAGTCAATTATTGGTTTACCACTCTCATCTTTTAACCAAAAGTTTTCATCAAAAACCAAAACATCTTGTTTGAACCATTGAGGGCGGTCTTCTATATGGCGAACAAATGTAATTACTCTAGTGGCTGGCTGATAACCAACTGGTAAATTTTTGCTACCCAATAGAGCATTTGCTAGGTGTGATTTACCAGCATCAAAACCTCCTGTCAATGCTAAATTAGGTTTTTGCTTATAGAGCTTCAGTTGCTTTTTGAGATCATGTGGTGTAGCTGGCGGTGTTGGTATATCTAGTTTGTCTAGAGGATGAGTAGCATCAATGTACTGATTCAGTAAATTTAGTTTGTGATAAAGTTCAGCGTATGGAGTTCCTGGAGCAATTTCTTTGAGTGGTGGCGTTGATACTGACATAGCAGTGGCAATATCAAGCCCAAATATTCCCAGCCATTTCACTAAAAGCCCCATTGGAACTGTTTCAGGCTTTTGCTCATAAATACAAACTTCTTCATGGGAGATGCCCAGTATATTAGCAACCTGTACTTGACCCATGCCTACTTTCTGACGATATCCCAGTAAGTTAATATTCATTGCTGTATCTCAACTGCACTATTAATATTACTTATTTAGTTATGGTATAGATATTAATCTGCCAGTCAGTAGGGATTACCCACCCTTATTTATGGGAAAGAATTTTGCTTTGAGTTTATGTTGCAATTTTGTAAAAGTCTGTTACATTACTTTACAGACAGTTATAACTGTTACAACATAAAAGCTCGGAGTATTATTTATGGCAGACGTTAAGAAGACTACGCCTTTGGTTTCAGAAGATCCTAATGCTTTGCGCTGGGGCTTCACTCCTCAGAGCGAAAATTGGAACGGTCGTTTTGCAATGATCGGTTTTATATCTGCTGTTGCGCTTGAAGTGTTTTCTGGTCAAGGGATTTTACACTTCTGGGGCATCCTTTAGATTTAAACGTTTTACCTTCATTAGATTATGAGGCAAGGCGGGGATTAGTAAAATTATCTGTCTTGCCTCATAATCTCAAGAATTAGAAAACTCGCCAGCAACTAGCGTGATGAGCGAAATATTACACGACCGGGAGATTCTTCTTGATTGATTCGCGCATATACTCGAAGACAAGTTAAGACTTCGCCAGGAATACCACCACAGTCTAGTTGTAAGTCATCCTTGGATGAAGCACAGATATCTGCATAAAGTCCCGATAATTGGCGAATTCGCACTTCATTACCTGCATTAATAGCTTCGTCAGCTACTTTCTTCAGGATGCGCCGTGATTCATGTTGTAGCTTTCCCCACCAAGAATAGCGTTCAGCCGGTGGTACAAATACTAGGGAATGTATTGCTTCATCCATGTCAATCCAAGCACGGAGAATTGACAGGGGATCGGTATTTTTCTCTGCTTTTTGGGTGCGTTGGAAGCGATCGCTTAAAGCATCAATATATTGATCGCGCTGTTCTGGTTTAGAGTGTAAGGAAACGACATCGAAGCTAAAAACGCTCTTTAAAGCATGATGTAAATCTGGGTCTATTTCGATAAAATTCATATATAAAAATAGGAATGCCGCTGGTAAATCAGATGCATTACCTTGAGTAACTAGTGGATTTGAAAGTGCTTGTTGATATAAGCACAATCCCTGAGTTTGAACAGTTCCACTAAGACCGGGGTAGATAATTTCGTAGCGGATAAAGGGAAGTTGAAAAAGATTAGAATTATCTGCGATCGCACCAACTTCTTGAGCTAAATCCAAGGTGCGCTGTCGCCAAGTTGCAGCTAAATCCTCTGGGACTCGCAGCAGTTTGCGTTGAATCTCATTCCACAAATCAGAGTCTGTTTGGCTTTGCAGTTGGGAATTACCCAAATAATAACTAAGTTCTGAGTCGGAATCGAAAGCTTCTCGAAGGTGATTTAGTTTTAACTCATCTGGCGGATCTTCCCAACCAGTATTTTGCTGTGGCGGTGCAGGTTGTAAGAGGTTATGAAGTTCTTGCAACACATCATCGCATATTTTAGATCCCGGATCTAGTGGAAATTCAGCGCGAGCCTGATTTAAACTAGCCTCTAGTCCATACAAACTAAACCGCAGTAATCGGGCTAACTCCGAGTTTTCTATCTCTAATAATTGACGCAAGTGCTGCATAAATATCACCTCCAAAGCGAATAAAACTTGGCAAACCTCTGCGCCCCTTTGCGTTTACTCCGCGCCCCTTTGCGTTTAAAAATCTTAATTTTTTTCAACGCAGAGGAACGCAAAGGTTAGCGCAGAGGAACGCAAAGGTTTAATGTATGCCGCAAAAGGGATCGCGTTCTTTATCAACTTCATTAGGTTGCAATTCTAATTCAGCACGATAAACACATCCTTCTTCTTTCAAGCATTCTTGATTTTGTGATGTCCAGTAAGGTACTTCACCAGCGTGCATTCTTAGAATACCTCGATCGTCGAGAGTTACACGATATTGGCAAGGATAATCTGTGGTTACATCTGGTTTGCTGAGTGCGCCAATTCTTATCCATTTTTTGCTGTTGGTTTCGGCATCTGTTTGATAAATATAGAAGGTGTGCTGGCCAGTTTGTGGGAATGGAGGTAAGGGATTACTAATTAACCCAATTCCTGGTTGCGTCACTCCATCGCGCAAATAATGAAATTTGTGAAACGTTTTACTACCATCATTTCCGACTTCAAATACAAGATGATAGGCATCTGGTTGATCGACGGTTGCTGACTCAATCACGTTAACGGCAATATCACCATCATTTAAATTTTTATTGAAGCCTTCCACAGCGATATTCCAGTTCAATTTACCATCAGCAAATAGCGCTGAAGTTTCTGAAACTACCGATTCTAAATCAATACCAGAAATATCAATCAAATAATGGGGATTTCCTTGACAAAGCAATACGTTAAATTCGAGGGTTTGGTCAATCTCAAACTGGACTTTTATTTTTTTCAGAAATTCTACTTCTGGCATTTCCAGTTGATTCATCAGGTTTTTGCCGTCAAAGCTTCCCCATAGTCGTAAATCTCCCTCTTCGTAATCTTGACGGTAGATAATATTAGTTAATTGTATGCCTTGCCAATGAGTACGAACTTTGGCGACAGTTTCCCAAGGTGCAAGTTGATAGAGTTCTTGTCCAGCTTTGAATATAGTTAGTAAATCGTTGCTTTGGGTTTTGCGTTTGAAGTTGCAGGGTAAATAGTAAAATAGGTTTTTAACATCAATTTCTAGCTGGTTGGCTCCCTTACGCAGCAAGCTTTTCGACTCTTCTGGATCGAATCTCAATCTTCGTAGCTTTTCGGCATAGCAAGCACCAGCGGAGGTGGCTAGCTTAGTAAATTCCAACACAAAGGTAATGCGTTCTGGATTCCAGACAAAATATGGAGATTTACTAAATTCTTGGTAGATTTGGCGCTGCACTATGTCTAAATTACAAGTTTTACCAGACAAAATTAACCAATCAACTTTTTGGGAATTCCAAGAATCTTTGGTGAGATCGTCGGGACGCAAACGACTTTCCATTAATCCTTTGGCAATTCCGATCGCTTCTTTAATTCCTGAAGCGGCGGCTCGTTCAAATTGTTGGTTGTCTAGGGTAACACAGATATTATTTGGATCTTTGACTTGCAATTTAATGGCGCTTTGGTTAAGCAATTCGGAAATTTGCTGCTCAGAAAGTGTAAAGGTTAATAGAGAATTCTCTATTGGTGGCTTTTGCCCAAGTTTAAGTTTGGCTGCTTCTGCATAATCCCAGAGAATATAAAAGGATTGCAGACGTTGAGGTGCTTGTTGCCAACGAGTCGGTAATACTTTCTCGGCTGTATCTAGAGCATCTTTGTAAGCAATATCGCCTTCTGGATTCTCTTTATCTAGACATTTTAAAAGACTGCCAGTTTTGAATTTGCCTTGTTCTAAAAAGCGCTCGTTTAACTCCGAGTTAATTAAATCTTCTAGCTTTTCGTTTTCAATATCGCCTATTGTGACTGCTGTCAATAAATAATCGGCGATCGCAACTTTTAATAATCTGAAAATTCGCAATGTAATTAACTCACCACCTAGCTGTAAATGACCAGATGAACCTAATAGTTTGGGAGTAAGTTTATAGTAACGCCCTCCTAAACCCCGGTCTTCATAATCAGCAAAAGCTGGGGTTTTATCTTCTAGAGTCAGTTCAATTAAAGCTAAGTCTGTGGTTCCCCCGCCAATATCCAAGACGAGGACATTTTGTGACCATTTGTTTCCTACTTGGCGACAACGGGTTTTAAATGACTCGATCCCAATGTTGAGATTACCGCCAAATTCTCGCCATAAAAAGAATATTGCTACAGAAACGGCTTCATCATAAGCAGTTTGGACATCATCGATTCCTAACTGCTCAACTAATTCTCTAACTTCCTTGCGAACAACTGGTGGGGCGACTGTTGGGTAAGTGACAACTGCTGTTAAAAAATCTCCTTCCGAAAATCTGCGTCGTGCGTGTTGGCGGTAGTCTTCAGTTAACTCGATTAAATGCGCCCAAGCAGATTGGATTAACTGGTTAGCGGTAATTGTTTCTTCTTCGCCATCCAAAATAACTGAAAACGATCGCTCCTGGCCAAAATAGCGTTTGGGTGAATGGTGAAACCTGCTGATAATTTCCTTTAAAGAACCGCTTGTGCCTTGAGCGATCGCTTTTTTTCGGTTATCTCTAGCTTCCCTTCCCATCCGCAGTTTTAAATCCTCTAAGTGTGAAATTTCCGACTCGCTGGGAATTTCCGTATCGCGGCGATCGATATCCAGCACAACTGGGATCAGATTTTGCGACTCTAGGGTAGGGACGCGGAACACCTCATGATAGATTTGGTAAAGTTTTTTGCTGACAGCACGGCGGAATCTCTCGCTGTTTCCTAAAGAAAGCTCAATTTGGCGAATTGCTTCTAAAAATCGCTCTTTATTATCGCTTTCAAAGACTTCACTTAATCGACTGGGTTCTATCTCCAAATTTTTGCTAATTTCTATGATAAACTTTGCCCAATCATCAGTGCTGACATCCGGTAAAGCCACTGAGGCGGGAGAACTGAGCCATTGCGATAAGCGATCGCGCAACCGCATTTCTTGCTCTTTGGGTAAAATTTCTGCGATCGGTACTTCAATTGGATCGAAGAGTGTGACTGTCGAATTCGACGTACCAAAATCTAAAGCAAACCATCCCGGAAATCTTTTTTGTTGTTTCTCGCTTGGTTCGCGATCGCTATATTTGTTGAGTTGAAAAGGGTTCATTATAGTATTCACTTTCTGTTGTTTATTTTATAGCTGGCTAAAAACTGTAATGTTCTATCATAAAATTACAAATTTAGGTGATTTCCGACAAAGAAAATACCTGTGTTCGCGAGTTTCGACTTCTCTGCGAGACGCTACGCGAACGCTCAACTCTCGATCTATCAGTTGGTTGAGCGAAGTCGAAACCAACGGCATCGATATATTTATTCTTGTAAATCACCTTAGAGAATTCTTATGGTAAAAACTTTTAATTTTGGTCTTTAGCACTGGCTTTTTTATTTGGCACGATATCTACGCCTACGCTTTTAAATGAAAGTACGTAGGCGTAGCTCAAACTAGGCATTGCTATGAAAATTACGGTAGTTACTAAGTTGATGTTGAAGACTCTTGCTCAGTTGTAAGTCTTACTTGTTCTATAGTTAAATTAAGTAATTTGGCAACCTCTTCCATCGACATACCACGAGCTAATAACTGAGGTACAAGTTCAAGTTTTAGTTCTTCTCGTCCTTCTTCTCGTCCCTCTTGTTTAGCTTCTTGATAAACCCTAGTTTCTTCTAACTTAACTCCTAACATAGCCTCTACCTCTTCACGACTTAAGTTTGCGAATTTATAAACTGCAATTGTTGTGATTACATCTATTATCTCCTTCTTAGCCAAGACAGTTATCTGCTCTTGCTGCACCCGCTCAATTAAACGTTTTGCTTCCCGAACCATTTGAGTCTCTGAGGCAATAGTCAACTGCATCAAACTGATACCTACTTTGTACTCATCAGGACTACCTAACTCATCTAAATAAATTCGTTGTACTTGAGAACTGTTCAGTAACGATCTATGAATAGTGGTGTTTTCCGGTTCCAAGCTGCGAGACTGTAAAATAATTACCCCATACCAGTCATCATAAAGCGACGCGTTACGATACATATACAGCATGGATTCTGAGAAAAAGCGATGGTACAGTAACTCATCTCTTTGGAATTGTACCTCAGCAAAAAAGATTATCTGAGATGCTGCATCCGGTGGAGGTAAAAATACCCCATCAATCCGAAATGTTGGTTCTTTAACTTCAACTGATTCAAAGCGATAGCTAGCAGCTTCAGGCGGTGGCTGTTCTACTAACTCGAAAAACAATTCTGGGACACGCTTGAAAATTGTATAAAAAATTGCATCACGTCTCACAAATATATCCTCATATCTTCACGCGATCGCGTCATCTCAAATCTAAATCATCTGAGTGAGAAACAGCCGCAATTTCGGAAATAATCTGCAACCAAGTAGGAATTTGGATCTCAGATGGCAATTCCCCAGCCGCCAAATATCTTAGCAAACTTTCTTTTTTGGAAAGGTTTTGCAGACTCGGAATAATCTGATCCAAAATACCTTCTAGTTCGGAATTAATTTGCTGATTAACTTCGCTAACATACTGCACAAGATGGAGGCTGGCGCTAGCTGTAATTTCATCTCGCAGTCGCAGTACTAAAAGTTGGTGATTGCTCGATCTGGGTAAGCCTTGGCTTTTCTCTGGTGCCCAATCAAAGATTTGACCAACGTTGTGTTTATCGTCTTGACGTGCTAAAGGAAAGATAATTTCGGGTGCAACGGTTTTGTCTTTACTACTGATTTCAGCGATAATTGCTTCTTTCCATTCGTTAGGATCGCATCCTAGTAATAATTTGTAAAAGAGATCGGCATCTTCAAAACCAAATTTTTCTTCGATTTCTTGTTCCATTTCTGGATGAAAAAATGCCTGCAATTGTTCGCGTTCTGGGGCTATATGATTTGATAATTGGTTCAACAAATCTACCACAGCTTGCTGGATGCGATCGCGGGCAAAATCTTCTACTTCTTTAACGGTTTTCTCAAATACTGGATAAAAATCATCGCTCTTAGTTGGAAGGGAAGTATTTACGCGGTTTCCCCGATCGAATAATTTCCCAGCTGCACCTTTAGATTCTGCCAGAGCGATCGCTCCATTATTGGCTTTGTTGAAGAGTAAAGTCCACTGGTTCCAATTAAGAATTCTAAAGGTGAGTTCGTCTTTCACTACATCGCTGACAACAACACCGCGTCGGTCTTTAAGTGGTTCTTTGCCGATATCTTTTTGGAAATTTCTGTATATTTTATCTAAGCTTTCGACCACAAAGCGCAATTCGATAAAAGCCGGACTATCGCCTGTGGGGATACCTTGCTCGTGAATTTCATCTATGATGTCTTTTAAGTGATCTTGTTGCTGACTCACCACATCAGCAGCTCTTTTGGTATCTTCATACAGTTGCTTCAAACCATGAGTAGCTACGTGAGTTTGAATCAATTCCCGCAGCTTACTAAGTCCGCCATCTTGACTAAAGTAACCCAACTGTCTGCCCAAATAGCTACGGGTGTTAGATTCTATCAGATTTTTACTTAATAGCTCCCATTTCTCTTGTAGCCGTTTAGACCTGTCTAGGTAATCAGGATAGTCTAGGTTAGCTAAAAATTCTGGTGAACCAGCTTTGACTTTACTAGAACGTTTTGCTAATTCAGCCAGTCCCAACAGTGGCGACAGTAAAACGATGCGGTCTTTTTGGGTTGTAAATGCTGCTGCACCGTCAATGGTAGTTTGCAGAACTTTGAGTTTTTGGAGAACCGTTTCCTCTTCTAAATGACTATCTTCAATCAGATGGTCAAGTTCTCTTTCGCCACCCTCGCTGTCTAGGGGGAGTTGATCGAAACGACCCACACCGACGAGAATTAAATCTTTCAGGTCTTGTCCCGGTCGCTGCTGCTGCATCATCGTGAAGATTTTATTGGCGCGATCGCTCCCAGGAGATTTACCATTTAGCAATACCAAAATTGTCTGTACTTCTGCCAATTCCCGCAATGACAAAAAGGTATCTCTAGCCCCAGAATTAGCAGCCCCCAATCCTGGAAAGTCGATGAGAATAAATTTACCTGCATCTGTAAAATCCCAAATTTCCCGTGAGATTTTCACATCGATATCGACGCGGCGGATCAGTGGGAAACTGTTTTGCAATAACTTTGTTGGTAGCCTCTGGGGTGGACTCGGTAATCTGATGTGCGCTGGGGGTAGATCCTCAAATTTCAGAGTTTGGATTGCCATTGGCTGCTCAACTAGCTGTAGCCCCTCGCGGGCGGTGATAGCATCAATTTGGTAGTGCCCACCACACATAACTTCCCCATAGGCTTGATAAGCCCGCAGGAATAATACCAACTCCCGGAGTAAATAACGTAGCTCCAAATTGTTACTACTATTCCACGCTTCTTCACACCAGCTAATAATATCTGTGCCAGAGTTGAGTTTCGATACTGGTATCGGAGGAAGCCCTGCTGCTGTGGTTCGTTTATTGGCTTCCCCTAGCATGAAGCGGAGACACTCGTGTACTCCCTCATGGGAAAGATACTCTACCGTAAAGTTACTTAATTGCGTCGTTGCAAAATCGTCTTGCGGAATAATATGTATGGCGGTAACATTACCTGTAGTGGGGTTTTCACTGACTGGTAAAGCATCTGCATATCCAATTAGACTGCCTAAAAGTAAGGTTTTTCCACTACTAAATTCTCCCATCACACCAATTTTGACAGGCGAAGTTGCCAGGTCTACAGTTTTCTGGGCAGCCGATCGCAAACGCAGAAGACAGTCATCAAGACTAGCTGGAACCCAATCTTCTTGTTTAGAAGGGTACTGGGGCACAGAATCTATCTTTCGGAGGATGAATTCGCCGTACTCCTTAAAACGGCCCAGTTTATCTGGTTCCATAAAGTAGTTTCCGCCTAACATTAATTTCTGTGAGCTTTATAACATATAAAATGCGATTACCAGGCATTGTTACAACCAGTTGATATCACATTTAGCATTTCTCTCATTTAATTTGTGATTTTGGGATGAAGTATTTTGCATAGTCAACACAATTTTGAAACATTGGATTTTGTTAGGAAAAATAAAAAAGAATACGTTCTTCAAAATCAAGGTTTACGAATAAGAGAAGTTAGCTTTTATACCACTAAATTATTGAAGACCGCTTAGTAAATATGTGGGTATTCAACCCTTTTATACACATGATTTAAGGAATAAGAGTTTTAGACAATTTTTACGTAAGTCCTTTATATGCAAGGTTTTTGGTGCTAACCCAAGGGTATTAGAATATAATTCACTACTACACAAGCCAAATCCGCCTAAGCAAAAATTTTTAAACCAATGGAGGTGGGTAAAGTTTCCTGTAGCCGCGATTTTTAGTCGCCAAGACTTGAAAGCATCCCAATTTGGCAAAAATAAAATCATCTGGGGATTCAATCAAGTGGTTATTCTGACTCTTGCTCAGATCCAAAACTAATGTTTAGCAGACACTCATTGGGAGACTAACAGGTATAGATTTCTACCAAATAAGAAGACCTCTCCTTAGTTGTACTAAGTGATAGAGGTCTTTGGAGTTATGTTATTTTGGCTAACAGTTTAAAAACTGCTTGTTATATCAGCCCATAACTGTTCTTTTACGCTTGAAGATGATCCCTAAACCACCCACTAACAGTGCGCCCATAATAGTAGAGGATTCGGGAACAACTTTAACCGTTGCTGCTATAACTTTGAAATCTGGGCCATTGTCGTTAGGAATACCAGGAATAAGCCCATTATTGTTAGAGCTAGTTAATCGCAGTGTTTGAGTAGTGATTCCATCTAAACTAATGCCTATGGAGCCAATATTGAAAGGCCCATTGTTAAGGATGGGGAAGACCTGAGTACTGATGTTATAGTCGGCTTTGGTGTAGTTTTGCCTCAAAATTTTGTAAGTCGCTATAACTTCATTATTTTCACCCAAAGCTTCCACCAATAAATCGCTATCGCCTGCAACTGAACCACCTGCTGTTCCACCACGCTCCCAAAAGAGGAAGGTATTCACGGGATTGGCGAAGGAGACTTCAATGCTGTCTGTATCTGCATTTTCTCGCGTCACCAGAATGCTATTTAGATTTAAGTTTCCCAAACTGTCAACAATGTCTTGAGCAGTTGGGTTTGGTTTTGAGGGGCCTTCTGGAAGCAGGGCGTCATCAGGAGTATTAGGGCCTCTTCCTGAATTCAGTACACCGAATACATTTCCATCTGGGAGAGTGTATGTATCATTTCGGAGAATCTTTGCTTTGGTGACAACTTCAAAGCTACTAATCGTTCTTCCACTAAATTCTACTGAATCCAACCGGATATCCCTTGTGGGATCGTTGAGTAAACTAGATGTAGGGTCGTTAGTCGGAGTAGCTGTGACATTAGTTTTAAACGAAAATTGGGTGAATGGTGCTGCCTGAGCATGAGCAGGTACTGTTAGTATTAGGGAAGCCACTGATATAGAAGCAGCACTTGTTGCGATCGCTATTGTCTTTGCAAAGATATTTGTCATTTGTATTTTCACCTTGGTAGACACCAAAAAACTTACCTGAGTGAATCAGATAGGTTACTAGACAGAACAAATTAGTCGCACAGTCTCAAATGTGTGCAACCTCACCCCTGCTTCTGCAAAGAGCGAATTATCAGACTTTTTTACACTTCGGACAATTAACCCTTCAGTTTTTGAAAGTCTTTAATCAGATTTATGATTCTTTACTACTAAATCTTGGTCGACTTACCGTAGTTTAGTAGAACTATCCCATAGCTTTTTGTTTGTGTCAATTGGTAAAAAAAGTTTTTATAAATTTTGTGTGGGCGATCCTTTCAGCCAAAATGCTGTTATTAGATACAATACCTTAAATGAGTAATGAGTAATACCTATTACTTATTACTCATTACTTCAAAATTCAAGACAGTTGGAGTCGGGGATTTAAACCCCAACTCAACTGATACTATGTGTAATGGTTGGGGTCTTAAACCCTGGAATTTACGATAATGCCGGAGTCGGGATTGTGTTGGCGAAAATCTAAGAGTTGATGATGGGATAAGCTGACCATAAAAAATGCGTGTTTTAGCAGCATTAGTCACCGCAGTTTGACTGAGGTTCATAAAGTTTTCTAATCCCCAGAACTGCTTGGCATCTCGAAAATCAAACTCGATTTGGAAGCGTAAACGCCTCACAGAGAATCATATATTTTTAGTGAAGCTAAATCAGGTTTTTCAGCAATGCAATTACATAGCTAAGATGAATTTCTCAGTGATTTTAAAAATAAACAAAGTCAAACAAGCTCTGTGATATATATAGTTTAAATTTCACGCAAAACGCTGAAGTTAATCTTAATGATAACTTCAGCATTTTTTCAATTTATTTACACTAAAAGAGGAATTGCTGCATATATAAAAATAAATAAAGTATTAAGATCGTTAGCAGGTTGGCATAAACAAGATTATATCCATATATTAAGAAATTGTATTTTCAGCATATTACCTTAATAATTTAGGCAGAGCAGGCAGGCAAAAGTGTTTTCTAAAAAGGTGCAGAGCTACGTTAAACAAATCATAGTTGAAGAGGATGAAAAAGTATTCTACCAGCAGGCGGATATTGCTCCTCTGATGATTTGGATGTCTAGATGTAATGCACTTTACTGTTACTTCAATTCTAATTGGCTGAAATTTACTGGAATACATCTAACAAAAGCTGCATCTGCGCGAGAAGAGGAAATAGGCAATATTTGGACTGGCAGCGTCCATCCAGAAGATAGACAGCGATGTGAAGATATATACCTGAGAGCATTTGCGACGTATGATTCCTTCCAGAGGCAATATCGCCTGCGTCGATCTGATGGTGAATATCGCTGGATTTTAGATACAGCCGCGCCACGATTTGCGGCAGATGGTAGCTTTGTCGGTTACATCGGTTATTGTATCGATCTAACAGAAGTGCCGATCGGGATCGGTCAATCTTCCCTAACAGAAAACAGCTCCCTATCGACAAATTCATCTCGTTGCCTACGTAAAATTACAGATAGAGAACGAGCAACAGAATTAGCAAAAGCATTGGAGCAACTGCAAGCTGAAATTAGCAAACGCCAAGCAGTTGAAGCAGAGTTACGCCAAAAAATATCAGAATTTACCGCGATTTTGCAAGTACTTCCTGATTCCTACTTCCGTCTTGATGCTGCTGGAAGTATTCTGGATTACAAGCAAGGGTTGATGGAGAGTCTGTATATTTTACCAGAAGATTGTCAGGGCAAGAGTTTGCGAGAATGCTTACCGATTGCTGTAAGCGATCGCTTCCATCAAGCAATAAATCAAGTACTTGAAACTCAATATGAAGTCAGTTTTGAATATACCTTACCGCAACCAGAAAAAAACAATAATTTTGAAGCTAGGTTATTACCATTACCAGACCAGCAAATTATAGTTCTTGTCCGCGACACCAGCGACAACAACCAAGCAGCTTTAATAGAAAGTGATGCCAAGTTCCGCAGCATTGTAGAAAATGCCAACAACGTTATTTTTGCGCTGACACTTGAAGGGATATTTTCCTACGTTTCTCCTAACTGGACTGAGATTTTTGGGCATGAGATTGCAGAGGTTGAAGGCAAATCTTTTGTTCCCTTTATACATCCTGACGATGTGCATATTTGTGTCGATTATTTTCAAAGAATTTTGACAGCAAGCGAAAAACAAAAAGCAATTGAATATCGAGTCCAACACAAAAATGGTAGTTGGCGATGGCATACAAGCAACTCATCTGCTATTAAAGACGCTAATGGCAATATTCTGTACTTCGTTGGTATTTGCTATGACACCACCGATCGTAAAGAAGCAGAAATTGCACTCAGAGAAAGCGCCCAGCGAGAAACATTGCTCAATCGTCTTTCTAGCCAAATTCGAGCTTCTTTGGATCTCAATTACATTGTAGAAACCGCAGTACAGGAGATTCGCAACTTATTCCAGATCGATCGCTGCGTCTTCTTTTGGTATCGGCAAGACGCTGATGTACCATACTGGGAAAGAGTCTATGAGGCGAAAAGTTCTTTTTTACCGTGTTTACTTAACCAACAAGAAGCAACTCATGCCGAAATCAAACTAATCGCAGCCAAAACCTTGAACGGAGAAATCATCCGCATTGATGATACTGAGACTGTGGGCGATTCCATAGCACAGCAATTTTTGCAGGATTTTGGTTTTACTGCTTTTATGGCGCTGCCTGTACACACTCAATCTGGTGAAATTGGTGCATTTAGCTGTGGTTATTGTAGTGGCTTTCGTTCTTGGCAGAACAACGAAGTAGAATTACTACAAGCAGTTACAGTTCAATTAGCGATCGCCATTGACCAAGCTAAACTTTACACCCAAAGTCGCATCACCGCCCAAACTGCCCAAGACAAAGCCCAGCAACTAGAAGCAGCACTGCTAGAACTTCAACAAACCCAAGCGCAACTGATTCAAACTGAAAAAATGTCCAGTTTAGGACAATTGGTTGCAGGTATTGCCCACGAAATCAATAATCCCGTCAATTTCATCTACGGTAATATTAGCCACGCCAGTGAATATACTAAGGATTTGCTGCACTTAGTAGAACTTTATCAACAAAACTACTACCCACCAACACCAGAGATCGATCGACAAATCAATACCATTGATTTGGAATTTCTCAAGCAAGATTTACCCAAAATTCTGGAGTCGATGAAGATGGGATCTGAACGCATTCGGCAGATTGTCCTATCTTTACGTAATTTTTCTCGCCTTGATGAAGACGGTACAAAAGCAGTGGATATTCATGAAGGGATGGATAGCACTTTGCTGCTATTGCAAAATCGCCTAAAAGCCAAACCAGGACATCCCGAAATCCAAGTAATTCGAGACTACGGCAATCTACCACCAGTAGTCTGTCACGCTGGACAGATGAATCAGGTGTTTATGAATGTGTTGACAAATGCGATCGATGCTTTAGAAGAGTCATACTCTGCGGGAAGCCGAAGCGCCTATGTCAATAGTCATACCCTGCAAAAAGGCGTTCGCGTAGCGTCTCCAAGAGTTGCGCTTATGTCATTAGTAAACAACACTGAACAAAGGACACATGACCAAGGACAAATGACTTCTTTACAAATTCACATTCGCAGCCTCATTCAAGAAGACTATGTAATTATTAGAGTTGCTGACAATGGCCCAGGGATGAGTGAAGAAGTACGCAAACGCTTATTTGACCCCTTCTTCACGACGAAACCTGTGGGTAAAGGTACAGGTATGGGATTATCAATTAGCTACCAAATTGTAGTGCAAAAACACGGTGGAAAGATCCATTGTATTTCAGCACCAGGAGAAGGTGCCGAATTTGTTGTAATGATTCCACTAAAACAAGAACCCTCAACCTAGATATCACGCAATAGAGATAAAAGTGAAAAAATCTAGAGACGTAACAGTGTTACGTCTCTAGAACGGTTCTAGATAACGCATATTTAATTTTTGGAGAAGTAATCTTAATCTAAACTTAATCAAAACTTAACCTAATAGTTGTTAACTAAGATCAACTCACTTTTTGCTGCAACATTTTAACCCCCTCAATAACCTAAAATTTACAGGAATTGAGGGGATTATTTCTTCTAATATAGGGAATTAGGTTTGAAAAACGTTGTAATGGTAGTACTATCTTTGCGTAGGCATAGGCAATCCAGACAATGTACACAATGAACTGCACCTACGCACCGAACAAAAAAATCTCTGAGTACAAATAAAATAGAAGGCTGGGATGATACAACCCCAAAGTCAAAATAGTATCACCTACACACGCGTTATCCACCTAAGTCATGTAATTGACATAGACATTCCCCAATGGTCTGGAGATCCCACAGTAGAATTTGAAACTGTGGCTGAACTAAATAATGATGGTTATTACTTGCGGCGTTTCTCCTTGGGGGAACATAGCGCTACCCATATCAACGCCCCTAATAGTTTTCATAGTTCTGCTGTGGGAATTGACCAATATCCAGCCCAGTCTTTGGTTGTACCTGCGGTAGTTATAAACGTTTGCCAAGCTACAGCAGTTAATCCTGATTATGCCCTGACTGTTGCTGATGTTTTGGCTTGGGAAGCAGAATATGGTGAAATTTCTGCTGGCTGCGTAGTTATACTGAATACTGGTTGGCAAAAAAAGTGGTTAGATAAAAGTGCATTCCTCAATCATGATGCTCAAGGGATTCCCCACTTTCCCGGATTTGGCAGCGATGCAACTCAATTTTTACTTGATGAACGGCAAATAGTTGGGGTAGGAATTGATACTCATGGTGTAGACCCCGGACAAGATAACAGTTTTGCGATTAACCGCTTGGTATTGGAAAAACCGCGCATTGTGTTGGAAAATCTCACAAATTTGGATCAACTGCCACCGAAAGGGACTACTCTAGCGATCGCACCTCTAAGATTACGTGGTGGTTCTGGTTCTCCTGTGGGAGTATTGGCATTAGTGCCTTAATTTTTATATCGATATTTGCTTATCACGCCAATTTCCTAAACTTGAGGATAACCTAGAAAGCAAGCAAACTTAATACACAAGTTTCAGTAGATCCTCAGTCGGAGATTTTCAAAATGACAACTCCGCTATCTTGCCGCAATTATATAGATGGCCAATGGTTGAGTGCTGTAGGAGAAGCTACCCTAGAAAGTCGCAACCCTGCCGACAAAACCGAAGTTGTTGCCATATTTCCCCGTTCTCAAGTTAAGGATGTAGATACAGCGGTAGCCGCCGCCCGTAAAGCCTACCACAGTTGGCGCAAAGTCCCGGCCCCTGCGAGGGCAGAATACATCTTTCGCGTTGGGGAAATATTGCTCCAACATAAAGAAGAACTTGCCCAGCTAATCAGTCGGGAAATGGGTAAACCCTTGACGGAAGCTAGGGGAGATGTCCAAGAAGGTATTGACTGCGCCTTTTACAGTGCTGGCGAAGGACGGCGACTATTTGGGCAAACCACACCCTCGGAAATGTCGAACAAATTCGCCATGACTGTGCGGATGCCTATCGGAGTCTGTGCCTTAATTACTCCCTGGAATTTTCCGGTGGCAATTCCTTGCTGGAAAGCGATGCCAGCCTTGGTATGTGGCAATACAGTCATTCTCAAACCTGCCGAAGATACCTCCGCCTGTGCAACTAAATTGATTGAGATTTTTCAACAAGCAGGTTTACCACCAGGAGTAATTAACTTGGTGCATGGTGTGGGAGAAGAGGCGGGGAAAGCTTTAGTTGAGCATCCCAATGTAGATTTGGTATCCTTTACCGGTTCTTCAGAAACGGGTGCTTTTGTTGGCGCGACTTGCGGACGCACTCACAAGCGTGTCTGTTTGGAAATGGGTGGTAAAAATGCTCAAGTGGTGATGGAAGATGCGGATTTAGAACTTGCTCTCGATGGTGCAGTGTGGGGAGCGTTTGGGACAACTGGGCAACGGTGTACGGCTACTAGTCGGCTGATTTTGCATCGTGATATCAAAGAAAAGTTTACCGCTATGCTTTATGAGCGTACCAGTAAGTTACGCTTGGGTGCTGGCAATGACTCTGATACAGATATTGGCCCGATAGTCAATGAAAAGCAACTCCAACAGGTGAGGAAGTATTTGGATATCGCTCGTGAGGAAGGAGCAAAGGTTTTAATTGGTGGGGAAATTACTAGTGAAGGCTTACTGAAAAACGGTTACTTCTTTCAACCAACTATTTTGGATGATGTAACTCCTGATATGCACGTTGCCCGTGAAGAGATATTTGGGCCAGTGGTGGTATTGATTGAGGTTAGTTCTTTTGAGGAAGCGATCGCAATTCTCAACGATAGCAATTATGGTCTTTCTTCTTCAGTTTACACTCGCGATATCAATCGGGCTTTTACTGCTATGCGCGACATCGAAGCAGGTATCACTTATATTAACGGCCCGACTATTGGCGCAGAGGTACACTTGCCCTTTGGTGGTGTGAAACAAACCGGTAACGGACACCGCGAAGCGGGAACTACTGCAATGGATGTTTTCACAGAATGGAAAAGTGTCTATGTTGACTTCTCTGGAAGTTTGCAACGCGCTCAGATAGATAATCGCAGTTAATTATCTACAAATACACTTGGGCTAAGAGGATGTTTGAAAAGTCCTGTTGTTGGTAGCAAAAAGTTTTAGATCCCCCTAAAGTCCCCCTTAAAAAGGGGGACTTTAAGAAGTTTTCCCCCCTTAAAAAGGGGGGCTAGGGGGGATCAATAAGTGCCTAAAATCACATTTAACCACTTTTCAAATAACCTCTAAGGTTTTATTCTCCCTAACCCTTGGCTGTGCGAAAGTTTAAGCCAGGGGTAGTTCATAGTAAATTTGGGTCAATTCCTTCCCAGCAAAGCAATCTCTGAGTGTTGCGTTGGCGTAGCCCGCCGCAGGCATCTCTCTTTGATGCCATTTTTTCAAACTAGATGCTCTAATAAGCCGCTTTCAGCCGCGCTAGTAGGAGAAAATAATCTTTAAACCGTTGCAAACTCAGTATATTTCCTCACTTCTGGAGGCTGAAAAGCCAAGACAATATCGCTTGCAGGAACATCTAAACGCATTAACTCAGTTGCCATTCCTTCTTCAGTCAAATCTTCTTCTATGTAAATTTTTTCATTTTTAATGCGAATATAGACAGAAATTCCTTTAATTCTTTTGCCTTGTTTCCAACCAATATTGAACCACAAATATTGACTTCTTTCATCATCAAACATTAACACTTCATCCACATCAACAATAGGAACCTGTGATGAAATTATTTGATACTCTGTTAAAATTTGCTTGATTATATTTTGATATTGAGTTAACTTATCCATTTCACAATCTCCTCTTTCTTCATATTAATAACTAATAGTGAGACTTGATACTTTGCCAAAACTAGTTGAATTGCAACTTTTTGAAAGAAATCTTCATAGATTACTTCCCCTATTGCCAAATATAATTCCTGTTCGGGATGTTCAAGAGAAAGAAAAGCTTGATAAATGAGATACTGACCTAATGCGGTTTCAAAATCACGCATAGGGGAACGGCTGAGAAAACTTTTAATTTCAATAACAATTTGTTTTCCTTCTCTACTAGCCGCAATAGTTTTTTCACCAGCCAGATCGGCAAAGAGTTTCACTTCTTCATATTTAATGGGATAAGGATCGGCTGTAATTATCCAACCATCCTTAATTAGAGCATTTTTAACCGCATCATGATATACATCTTTTGCTGGCATTTTCTCCCTGATAATTCAGACAAAGTAACGATTGGGGCTAGTTAATATAATTTTACTAAGGGCGGTTATGTTTGCGATAATTCATTCTTTGGAATTCACTTAGTTGGTTTGAGTTGTTTGAGTTTGAATAGTGAATTACGCTGGAAAGTCAAATCAAGTGGTTTAGGTGGTAAACCAAGCTTGGTACGAAAATCCTTATCGTATTTTGCTTGTTTCCAATTTTTAGCAGATTTAACTTGTTTAACAGTCAGGTTTCTCACACCTCTAAAGTCGGCATAGCTGAGGTCAGCACCGCTGAGGTCGGCACCGCTGAGGTCGGCATCAATGAGGTTGGCACTGCGGAGGTCGGCATCAATGAGGTTGGCACTGCGGAGGTCGGCATCAATGAGGTTGGCACTGCTGAGGTTGGCATAGCTGAGGTTGGCACTGCTGAGGTCGGCACTGCTGAGGTCGGCATCAATGAGGTTGGCACTGCGGAGGTCGGCACTGCCAAGGTTGGCACTGCTGAGGTCGGCACTGCTGAGGTCGGCAATCCAGAGGTTGGTACTGCTGAGGTGGGCACTGCTGAGGTCAGCACCTATGAGGTTGGCAGCTACGAGGATAGCACTGCTGAGGTCAGCACCTGTGAGGTTGGCACGACTGAGGTGGACACGCATGAGGTTGGCACCGCTGAGGTCGGCACTGCTGAGGTTGACACGGTTGAGGTTGAGATAGCTGAGGTCGGCACGCCTGAGGCTGGCACCGTTGAGGTTGACACCACTGAGGTCGGCACGGTTGAGGCTGGCATCGCTGAGGTTGACACCGCTGAGATCGGCACGGTTGAGGCTGGCACCGCCGAGGTTAACACCCCTGAGGTCGGCACCGCTGAGGTTGGCACCGCTGAGGTTGGCACCCCTGAAATCTTTTTTAGCTAGACTCTCACCAGCTTGGACTAGTTTTTCAAGTGCTTGAATTCTTGCCTGACTAAACTCCTTTCCTCTAGCAGCATCAACAGTTTGCCAAAGTAGGGTTATCCTAATTGGTTTCTCAATAACTATGCCCACATATACTGATAAACTCAGCGGGATAATTAAGAAAACAGCAATTGACTGAAAGCGATTATTCCGTCTTTGTCTGACACTTGCTTGAATAAACTCAATAGCTAAGTCAGATAATGTTAAGTTCTCAGTTTGTTGCTGCTGAAAATCTACTACCTCTCTTAACCGCTTTCCCTGAAATAAATAATCCTTAACCCTTCGCCTATCTCGCCATTCAATAGCTGCCGCTTCAATTTTTCGCTTTTGTCGCAGCATGTCCCGGCTTTCCTCAATCCATTTGCGTAATAGCAACCAATGGCGAATCAGTGCTTCATGTGCCACATCTACCACAGCAATTTGTTTAGATAAGGTATTGGTGACAACTAGCTTCTCATCAGCTAACCGTTGAATTACTTTATTAATCACAACTTCTGGATGCTGTGAAGTAACTAAATCTCGTTGCAAAACTTGTCTACGCGTATCTTCTGTTCCTTCTCCCAACTGCGTCAATTCTAAAAAAATCCGCTTTGTTGCTTGCTGTTCCTCAAGTGATAATGACTCATAAACTTCTGTAGCGCGTGTTTGCAAGGTTCCCTTGACACCACCTAGTTTGCTATATGTAGTCAGGCTTAACCGTTCTTCAGTTCTTTGCTGCCATAGTTCTGTCAGCGTGTACTGCAACAACGGTAAACTCCCCGGTGAATTTTCTACATCTGCAATCATTTGAGAAACTAATTCCGGTTCTACTGCTAAGTTCACCTGTTGGGCAGGTTTGATAATTGCTGTTTCTAATTCCTCCCGATTCATCGGTGTTACTGTTACTAAATGCTCTTGAATTTTCTTAGCTAGTCCGCCATACTCTTGTTCCAGACATTTACCAAAGAAATCAGCCCGCATTGTAATTATTAGGCAGAGTTTATTATCATCACGCTGCAAAGCACCTAGTACACATTCAAAAAACTGCTGTCGTTTTGTAATGTCTTGACATTGAGTAAAAGCTTCCTCAAACTGGTCTACCACTAACACTACGCGCTGAGTTTGACTAGCAGTAATCAACTGTCCTAAACCAACTGCGCCTTTTGCAATTAATTCTTCTGCTTTTGCTAATTGTGAGGCGCGTTCAATATCTGATAATTCTGATTCTACAAATGCCAATGCTAAATTTTGTAAGGGGTTAATCCCTGGTCGAAATATTTTCAACTGCCAAGTATCGCTACCAGATAACCTGCGCCCTAACTGTAATTGATAAAGTAAACCTGCTCTGACAACACTAGATTTACCACTTCCTGATGCTCCCAACACAGCTAGGAAGTTACCCGATCGCACTTTTTCTAATAATTCGTCGGTTAACGCTGTTCTGCCATAAAATAAGTTGGCATCTGCTTCTGTGCAATCAAAATATGACAACCCTTTGTAAGGACAAATAGCTGATATCTGTACTATAGAGTTAACAGGAGAGGAATTCCATTTGCGGGTGAGATTAATTGCTTCACCAGAGTTAGCAAAAATTGGACGCTGGGGGAACGGGTGATGTTCTTGATTGAGCAAGTCTACTAAGGTGTAGTTACTCACCCAACGGTCTTGTTTTGGTTCCAAACCTTTCAGCAGTGCAGCAGTGAGAACGCTGTGTTGGCTGTTAATTTCTTCAAAAGCCACTTCAAAATCACGAGAAGCCGCAATAAAACACCTGTCTCTGCCTTTACCGCGATCGCCTGGATCTGCCTCTGCAAAATTTAGCACTTCTCCGCTATAGCAGCAATCCAAAATCACAATTTGTTGTCTGACTTCACTTTTTTGCAGCAGTCGCCGCAGCCATTGTAGAGATAATCCCCAATTACCCGCATCGGGGTTGACTTCACTCGTCGCTAAAAAGCCTTCCTGAATTCCTCCTACATTTTTCCGCAACCCATGACCAGAAAAATACAGCAGTGCTGTGTCTGGCGGCTTCCCATCTGGCTTAAATAATTGGACGATCGCTCTTTCTAACTGAGTTAAACTAACTTTAGTTTGCTTACCAATGCGAATCGTCTGGTTTTCCTTATCTTTGACTGCTGGCAGCCGCGTTACCCCAAATTCACCATATTGTTGTAAGATTTGAGCGATCGCTTCACCATCGGCAGCAGGCGCATTAAGACTCTTTAAGCGGTCATACGTATTAATTCCCACCACCAAAGCGTCTCGACTCATCCTGCAAAGCCCTATGATAGTTGTGCCGAATTATTTCCAGCTTCTACAAGAAATTTACCGCATTTTCCGTAAAATTTTGTAGATAAGCACTGCTGGACTACCCTGACTTTTCACGTTATGTGGAAAAGTCCACGAAAAACCTAACCCCCTAACCCCCAACCCGTGGCGGGAAGGGGGAAATTCAAAGTCTCTCTCCTAAAAGGAGAGAGATTTAGAGAGAGGTTTTCCAGATGCCGTGAAAAGTCAGATGGGCTACACTACACGCAATTCTTTTAGGCGAGATTTATCCTATGACTCAACTCACACCTATTCAGTTAGAAGATGGGACGATTATTTATATTGAAGCCACAAATAACGTAGATGCTCCGCCAGTGATTACTGAAGTTTCCCCAGAGGGAGAAGAAGAAGCGCTAATTGATAAAGGATGGGATGCTGATGCTGCACAAAAACAGATAGTGCAAAATTTTCAAGCAATTGAAGGTACAATTCGGGCTTACACTGTTTATTCACTTAATGCTTTTAAGAAAATCCCTGTTGCCAATATTGATAAAGTCACTTTAGAATTTGGGATCAAAGTTGGTGGTGAAGCAGGTATACCTTACGTAACTAAAGGCACGGCTGAAAGTAATCTGAAGGTAACGGTAGAGTGTTCGTTTCCTGACCAACCGGAAAAACAAACTCAGCAATCATGAGTGAGAGTATTGACGCAGCCAAAATTTCGATTATTATTCCGGCTATTAATGAAGCGGGGAATATTAAAAAAGCCATTGCTACTACTCAAGCCAGTACAAATATAGAAGTCATTGTAGTCGATGGTGGCTCTAGTGATGATACTGTAGCGATCGCTCAGTCTTTAAATGTCAAAGTTATCTCATCATCTCCCGGTCGTGCTGTGCAAATGAACGCGGGTGCTTTAGCGGCTAGCGGTGAGATTCTGCTGTTTCTCCATGCGGATACCCGTTTGCCAACGGGGTTTGATGAGATGATTCGCACAGCGCTACAACAACCTGGGATTGTAGCTGGTGCTTTTAAGTTGCGGATTGATGCGTCGCTTTTCAGTTTACGATGGGTAGAGTGGGGAGTAAATGTGCGATCGCATTTTTATCAAATGCCCTATGGCGACCAAGCAATTTTTTTAACCAAGGAAGTATTTCAAAAAATAGGCAATTTTCCCGAATTGCCTATCATGGAAGACTTTGAACTCATGCGTCGTCTAAAACGCATCGGACGCATTGTAATTATTCCCACACCAGTTGTTACCTCAGCGCGTAGATGGTTGCAAAAAGGAGTATTAAAAACTACGCTACTTAATCAAATAGTAATTACTGCTTATTTGCTCGGCGTTTCACCTGAGCGAATTTGTAGCTGGTATCGTCGAGAAAAATTTAAGAGGCTTTAAGCTGTTTCTCATCTAAGTAGTATATCTTAGGGGCATTGGATTTGAGGTGTAAATTTTAAATTTGAGCCTCAAAAGGTCAACATTGAGCCTCAGAAGGTCAACATTGAGCCTCAGAAGGTCAACATTGAGCCTCAGAAGGTCAACATCGAGCCTCAAAAGGTCAACGTTGAGCCTCAGAAGGTCAACATCGAGCTTCAAAAGGTCAACATTGAGCCTCAAAAGGTCAACGTCGAGCCTCTGAGGGTGAAACTTATAAAAATGAACAAGCGTTTATTAAATTCCAAACTCAAACTACTACTGCTAAGTTGCCTGATTATCACTCTCATAATTGCTGCTAAACAGTTAAATTTTCAGGGACTTTTACAAACCTTAGTCATTTGGGTTCACAGTCTTGGTGCTTTAGGCCCCATCGCTTACATAGTTATTTTCAACTTGGCAACATTGCTGTTTATACCCGGTTCCCTCCTAACCCTCAAAGGTGGTTGTCTGTTTGGTGTATTTTGGGGATCGATATATGTGCTAATTGCTGCGACAATTGGAGCAACCTTAGCTTTTCTCATTGGACGCTACCTCTCACGAGATTGGGTTTCTCGACAAATGGACAAACATCCTAAATTTAAAGCGATTGATTTAGCAGTTGCTAAAGAAGGATGGAAAATTGTTTTGCTAACTCGTCTTTCACCTATATTTCCCTTCAATTTATTAAATTATGCTTTTGGGATAACACAGGTTTCTCTCAAAGACTATATATTAGGTTCCTTCGGCATTATTCCCGGTACTGTGATGTACGTTTATATTGGTTCTTTAGCTGGTAATCTTGCCACTATCAACACCTCTCATCAACCAATTACTCCAGAGACTCAAGTCTGGCAATGGATAATGCGAGTAGTTGGGTTGATTGCTACCGTTGCTGTAACTGTATATATCACAAAAGTTGCTCAGAAAGCATTAGCTCAAAGTGTGGCAGTAGAAGAAATCACAACCCATGAAAAAACTAACAATCATTCAGATATTTAAAGCCTCTCTGCGAGACGCTACGCGAACGACTCCGCTCGGCTTTAACACTGAGCGACTTGCCTTGAGCGAAGTCGAAAGGAGCCGAAGTGTTAAAAGTATTAATACCAGAAACTTCCAGAAGTTTTTTCGCCTCAGTATATTAATATTACTAATATTGGCAAGCAGTTTCTCATTAAACACAGACCCAGCTTTAGCACAAGAATCGGTAACTTTAAATTCTTTCAATCCCCAAGCAATTTTACGCCAAGCCTTGCAGTGGATTGAAAGCCTGGGCGCAGTAGGAGCCATAGCTTTTATTGTCCTTTATATTATTGCTACCGTTGCTTTTTTCCCAGGTTCTATTCTCACCTTGGGAGCTGGTGTAATTTTTGGTGCAGTTTGGGGTTCTCTTTACGTGTTTATCGGTGCAACCCTTGGCGCTACTGCTGCTTTTCTCGTCGGACGTTATTTAGCAAGGGGTTGGGTTGCTCGGAAAATCGCAGATAACAAAAAATTTGTCGCCATTGACGAAGCGGTAGGTAGAGAAGGATTAAAAATTGTCCTGTTAACGCGACTATCCCCGATATTTCCTTTCAATTTGTTGAACTATGCCTTTGGCATCACGGGAGTTTCACTTCAAGATTACTTCATCGGCTCTGTAGGCATGATTCCCGGAACCATTCTGTACGTTTATATTGGTTCCCTTGCAGGTAATCTTGCCATGATTGGTACTGAAGCTCAACCTACCAACCCAACTTTCCAATGGGCAATTCGCATCTTGGGTTTGATTGCTACAGTAGCTGTGACAGTTTATGTCACCCGGATTGCGCGGAAAGCTTTAGAAGAAAAATTATAAAGGTGGACAGATGCTTTCGCTATCTTTGGTAATCTTCATATATTACAAAATAAATTGCGGAAAATGGGATAACAACTGAACAAAGGAAAGTGATATGAAAACTGAAAATAGTAAACCAAATGATGAAGTCCAAATTCGCACGATAATCGAGGAGCGCGTCAAAGCATTACCCAACAAGGACATCAACGCGCTTTTGTCCAATCACGCGCCGGATATTCTGTCTTTCGATGTCATCAATCCACTGCAATATATCGGAGTAGATACGGTTAGAGAACGCGTCCAGAAGTGGGTTTCTTCATTTCAAGGCTCAATCGGCTATGAGATTCTAGACCTGAGCATCACGACGGGCGAAACGGTGGCTTTCTGCCATTACCTCTATCGTGTGAGCGGAACACTGACAGACGGAGGGAAAGTCGAAATGTGGGTGCGGGCGACTGTTTGCTTGCGTGAGATTGACGGCAAGTGGATGATTGTGCATGAGCATCAATCAGTGCCTTTCGACCCGGAGACAGGCAAAGCGTCGCTTAATCTCAAGCCGTAGGACTTCGTGAATCATAAGCTACGCCTAACAAGTCGTTGTACTCAAGCGCGAAACAGCAGCTTTTTTATCACATTGTCCGTTAATTTTTATCGGGCTTGGTTGCGGTTTTGCACCGCGTCAATTCAATCGTTCGGCGGTTACTGCCTGAATTGGATGCGCCGACAAATAATTAATTTTGTTCAAAGTCCAATTATTAAACAAGCATAAAAAATAAAAGACTGAACCGCCTAAATTTATCAGGATTCTTAATTTTTAATTTTGAATTCTTATAAAAGGCAGTTGAATTTAGTATTATTTTCAATTCTTAAAAAAGGTTTTGCTAATGACCAATTCAGATTTAGAGAGAGTTACTGTTCGCCCAACGGATGAGTATAACCAAAAGTTGGTGTCTTACGTTCATCCGCCAAATTGGGTTAATCCTCAACCGGCAGATGTTTACGATTTGGTAGTAATTGGCGCTGGTACGGCGGGATTAGTAGTGGCTGCGGGTGCGGCGGGTCTGGATGTGGGTTTAAAGGTGGCGTTGATTGAAAAGCATCTCATGGGTGGAGATTGCTTAAATGTTGGTTGCGTACCATCTAAAACTATTATTCGCTCTGCCCGCGTCGTTGGCGAAATCTGGGATGCTAAAGACTTGGGAGTTAATATTCCTCAACATAATATTGATGTTGATTTTCCCAAAGTTATGGCCAGGATGCGGAAGATAAGAGCTGATATCAGCCCTAACGACTCGGCGGAGCGTTTTCAAAAGTTGGGTGTTGATGTCTTTTTGGGTAGCGGTCGATTTGCAAGTAAAAATACCGTGGAAGTTGGCGATAAAACCCTCAAGTTTAAAAAAGCTGTAATTGCAACTGGCGCAAGACCTGCACAACTGTCGATTCCAGGAATTGAACAGGCGGGTTATCTAACCAATGAGACAGTTTTTTCTCTAATTCAACGACCGGAACGTTTGGCGGTAATTGGTGGCGGCCCCATTGGTTGCGAATTGGCGCAAGCTTTCCGGCGTTTGGGTTGTGAGGTGGTGCTTTTCCATAGCGGTTCTCATCTCCTAAATAAAGAAGACCCTGAAGCTGCTAAAATTCTCCAAAAGGTTTTGATTAACGAAGGAATTCGCCTAGTACTTGATTCCAAACTGGAAGAAGTGGTAACTGTGACTGAGGGGAAACGGCTTTACTTTTCCTCTAACGGTCATCGAGATTCGGTGACAGTCGATGAAATCTTAGTCGGCGCGGGGCGATCGCCAAATGTCGAAAATCTAAATTTAGAAGCTGTGGGTGTAGAATATGACAAGCACAAAGGTGTGAAGGTAAATGATTACCTGCAAACGACCAATCCCAAAATTTATGCAGCTGGCGATATCTGCATGAACTGGAAGTTTACCCATGCTGCTGATGCTGCGGCGCGAATTGTAATTAAAAATACCCTGTTTTCTCCCTTTGGCATAGGACGCTCGAAATTCAGTAGTTTGGTGATGCCTTGGGTAACTTATACTGACCCAGAAATTGCTCACGTGGGGTTGTACGAACACGAGGCGCAGAAATTGGGTATTGAGGTGACAACCATCAACATACCTTTTAATAGTGTAGACCGAGCGATCGCAGATGGTGAAGAGTTAGGATTTCTCAAAATTCACCATAAAAAGGGGTCTGATGAAATTATCGGTGCAACTATTGTCGCCAGTCACGCGGGTGAGATGATATCAGAAGTGACTACGGCAATGGTGAATAAGATTGGCTTGAGCAAGTTAAGCAGTGTAATTCATCCTTATCCCACTCAAGCCGAAGCAATTAAAAAAGCAGCTGATGCTTATCGTCGAACACTCCTCACATCAAATACCAAAAAATTGTTGGGATTTGTGACAAAGTTATCTTAAGCAAAATCAGCGAACGGTCAAATAACTGTTCGCTGATAACTGATAACTTTTATGTCATCTCTAAACCAACGTGAGTTCCATGAACCTCTCCCGGACAACCTCCCTCTCCCACGGGGAAAGGGAGGAGCAACGAGAAATTAGGGTTTTGGCTCCCCTCTCCGTGTCGGAGAGGGGTTGGGGGAGAGGTCAAAAAAGGGCTTGTCGAACTCACATTAAACTGTATTTATCTCTAAACAGGTCGGAAACGATCGATCTCGCCTCCGGTCAAGTTTGCGTAATACAGATTACCATCAGGGCCAGTGGTGATTTGTGTAGGCAGTCCTAGATTAGGCCTGTCTGTTTGGGAAGCAAACCGCTTAACTGAGGTAACTTTACCTTGACTATCTAATATCAAAGCATCGATAGTTCCTTGACTGAAATCACCAATGAATAAGGCACCTTGATAGATTGCAGGGAAAGTATTACCTGTGTAAAAGTCACCCACCAGGATCGAATTAGAACCAGAATGCTTGTAAGTGTACAGTGGTTCTGTAACAGATGAGCCACTATTATAGAAGGCTTTTGCTGCATCTAAATTAGCGTAGACTGGTTGTTTCAGACTGACGACATTACCATTTGCATCAAGGCCACCTTCATAGAATGGCCAGCCAAAGTTAGCTCCTGGTTTTCCGATATTCACCTCTTCGTAAGTACCGAAGCCAACATCACCAATTACGGGAGTATTGGTCTTTTTATCAATTGTGAAACGGAAGGGGTTACGCAGACCGTAGTCATAAACTTTGGAAATATTGCTATTAGCGTCACCGTTGTAGAAAGGATTGCTTGATAAGCCTTTACCAGTAATCGGGTCAATCCGCAAAATCTTGCCGGATAAATTATTCTTATCCTGGACGCGAATTGCTCGGGGGTCTACTCCATTGTAGGAAGTACCATCTCCTAAGCTCACAAATAGAGAACCATCAGTACCAAAACGCACAGAACCAACTGAGTGAGATTCACTATCATTGGCGATAAAATTCTGGATATTTTGGACTTTATCGAGATTATTCAGATAATCCTGCAAGCTGGTAAACGGCTTACCAGTATCTTTGTTGAGAATTCCTGATGGTGCATAGCCAAGTGAAACATTTGTGCTATTTCCATCTGGGTGGCTGATATTTGCCCAAGTGCCATTTGTGCCGAGTAGTACAACTTCGCTGCCAGCGATCGCAGTAGTGTAATTAGTATTGGGGTCGGCTGTGAAGCGACTTAGGCGTGCAGTCCGATTCCCATTCTGATCGGGATCGTCCAATGTGCTATTGGGATTATTCTTAGAATTGCTTGTATTAGTTTCTGGTGGATCGTAGGTATACAACAGGTAAACATAGTTGTTGCCGTTTGGACTTTTACCAAAATCTGGATGTACGGCAATGCCTAACAGACCGCGATCGCGCGTATCATTTACCTGTCCGCGAATATCAGTAAACGGGGTTGATAATAAAGTACCGTTTTTCATGACTCGCACTACCCCATTTTTCTGGGCAATGAACATACTGTTACCATCAGGTGCCCATTCAAAAGCTGTGGGTTGATTCAAACCAGAAACTACTGTATCTAAAGCAAAATTACCAGAGTCATTATCAATAATAGTGATACTTGTCTGTTGATTAGTTAACTGCACTCCAACTGGGTTACTGAACTTCAAAGCAAATGTTTCATTTGATTCCCCAACGTTGTCATTCAGAATGGGGATAACAATTGTGTTGCTGGTTTGTCCAGCTGCAAAACTCAAGCTTCCAGATACAGCCTGGTAGTCAGATCCAGCTTTAGCAGTCCCATCTTGGGTTATGTAGTTGACGCTAGCAGCCGCCGAAGCATTGCCCCGTGTAACTGTCACCTTAGCAGTACCGTCACCCTCATTAACTACTGGCTGACTGAAATCGAGGCCGGAGCGATCGTTGTCTTGAATTGTAATTGAGAGAGTTCTTTGGACTCCTAGTGTTGCCCCCTCTGCCTGATCGATGACAAAATTAAAGCTTTCATCTGGTTCTATCGAGGAATCATCATTGATCGGAATCGATACCTGGGTGCTACTTTGTCCCGGCGCAAAAGTCAGTACTCCAGCACTTTCAACGCCTTCACTGCCATAGTCAACTCCTTTTGTAGCAGTATTAGCTATAGTTGCATATTTAATTGAAGATGTACTACTTAAATCTCCAGTTCTAATTAGTTTGACGGTAACACTACCACTGTCTTCGTTCACAGTCATCGAAGACGAGCCTAAGGTGATAGTGGTCGGAAGAACTGGTGAATAAAGTTGAGACTGAGGAATGATTTCCTTCGCCTGAGAGGCGCTTGACCAACGCAGTTGAGAAACGGCATTGGATTTATTTTCATAGTACTCAAGTTTAATATCGTACTTTTGACCTGCAACTAATGCGATCGCGCCACTGGATTCGGTGGCAGGTTGATCGATAAACTGATTGATGATTTGTTGACCATTCACCCACAGTCGCACACCATCATCAGCAGTGGTGTAGAACTTGTAAGTTTCGCTGTACTTGGCTTCTACCTGACCTGTCCACCGCGCTGAGAAAGTATCTGCCTCAATCGACGGAGCGGGAGAATCAGCGCGCCAGTTAAAGTTCACCGTCGGATCTGTAGTAGTTACCTTCAGGTTAGTGAAGTCGATGTTGTCGTAGTACTCTCCTTTGAGTCCATTGCCACTACTAGGTGTGCTGACATTACTATACAGTTGGGACTGGGGAATGATTTCCTTCGCCTGAGAGGCGCTTGACCAACGCAGTTGAGAAACGGCATTGGATTTATTTTCATAGTACTCAAGTTTAATATCGTACTTTTGACCTGCAACTAATGCGATCGCGCCACTGGATTCGGTGGCAGGTTGATCGATAAACTGATTGATGATTTGTTGACCATTCACCCACAGTCGCACACCATCATCAGCAGTGGTGTAGAACTTGTAAGTTTCGCTGTACTTGGCTTCTACCTGACCTGTCCACCGCGCTGAGAAAGTATCTGCATTAATCGACGAATCGGGAGAACCAGCGCGCCAGTTAAAGTTCACCGTCTGATCTGTACGAGTTACCTTCAGGTTGGTGAAGTCCATGTTGTCGTAATACTCTGCCTTAAGTCCATCTCCCTGAGAGAGTAGGCTAGACCGAGCAGAAATATTGGTTTGTCCTTGGTCAATACTTTCTAGAGATGATTTAGTAGTAATTACTGGACTTACAGATGTTGATAAGTTTTGATTTGATGCCATAATTTAGTGTTTCAGGATTAATTTAACATTAAATATTCCAACAAAAAATGCCTCATGAAGCTTGATATAAATATACTGATAAGCTAATAAATGATTAACTTATAAAGATATATTCAGTAATTACTAATCATGAATAATTAATTGAAGAATATATTAGTCTTTGTTAGTTTTTGTTTTCTTTCAAAAAATTACTGAATTCTTGAGACTTTCTAAATTTTATTGATGTGCAAATGCATATCAGCAAGGCAAGCAGTGCTTAAGAAAGCAAATACATGCGTAATTAGTCAAATGCAATAACTTTACATAGATTACTTAAGTATTCTTTTAGTGCTTACACATTTGACAATAGATGGCGGTGTTATGTCTATCTTCTGTATGGAACTTTGTTTAAATATTCATATTGATCTATCCTTTTTTAAAGGAATATAAAAGTTTTGATGATATTTAAATAAAAAATGCCAAAATACCGGATAATCTAATGTGCTTATCGACAAATTTATTAACTATATAAAATTTGTATAAAGAAAAATTTTAATATTTAAAGATTTGAAAAATTAATATTTATTTATACTTCATTTTGACTATTACTTTATCTCTTTGTTACCAGAACCAGCATAAATTTAGTAATAACCTAAAATCAGTGGAACAAAAACTTTTACAAAAGCCTCACCATTCATGCATTTAAGCTAGAGAACACAATCCAATACTGCTCGGTTATACCATTTCTTTGTGAAGCTGCATATATTTACCCCCCGGCTACGCCGTCCCCCCTTGCCAAGGGGGGACTAGAGGGGGGTCTTATTATGTGCATCTTCATACAAAATTGGTATTAAAGGCAAAAGGGTAAGCAGAAAAGGATTGGAAGGCTCGATATATAAAGTTTTTTTCCCTTTAACCTTTTCCCTTCCCCCAAAACCCTACTCTTTCGTTTATTTACAAAAGTTTTCAATTTACTCTAAGTCAGAAAAATTACAAGTTTGACGTTGCACATTCCCACTTTCCCCTAGACTAAGGGCAGCAACCTTGTTCAAACTGGCTGAGGAAAGTGGACTTTGACTGAGACAAACAATTTAAACTCTACCATCCAGAATCTCTCGCGCAGGGAATTGCGAGATTTAGTGCGGACTCAGCTGCAAATGCTCCTGGAAGCAGGAGACTTGCAAGGAGCAAAATCAATTCTTGTACCCGTGCAGCCTGCGGATATCGCCGAGGCGATTGAGGGTTTACCAGAAGCGATGCACGCTTTGGCTTTTCGCTTGCTTTCTAAGGATGAGGCGATCGAAGTTTATGAATATCTCGACTACAGTGTTCAAGAACGGTTAATTGAAGAACTTAAAAGCCAGGAAGTCTGCGATATTGTCGATCAAATGTCGCCGGATGACCGAGCTAGGTTATTTGATGAATTACCGGCAAAAGTCGTCAATCGCTTGCTAGAACAACTGAGTCCAGCGGAACGTCAAGCTACAGCCCAACTATTGGGTTATGAAGCTGATACAGCTGGGCGAATTATGACGCTAGAGTTGATCTCGCTGAAAGAAAATTTCACAGTATCTCAAGCTCTAGAGCGAATTCGTAACTTAGCTAATGCCAGTGAGATGATTTATTATCTTTATGTCATGGATGCGGCAAGGCGCTTGACGGGGATTGTATCGTTGCGGGAATTAGTAACGTCTCAGCCGGAGCAAATTATTGGCGAAATTATGACCCGTGATGTGGTGTTTGTCTACACTGATACGGATCAAGAAGAAGTTGCAAGATTAATCCAAAGATATGATTTTTTGGCTGTACCTGTAGTAGATCGAGAACAGCTTCTAGTAGGTATTGTGACGGTGGATGATGTAATTGATATTCTGCAACAAGAAACCACCGAGGATATCTATGCTTTAGGTGGTGGTGTGCAGTCGGGGGGCGACAACTATTTTCAAATGAATTTGCTGGAAATCGCTCGGAAACGGGTTGTCTGGTTATTGGTCTTACTTGTAACCAATACCGTTACAGGCACAATTATTAAGTCGCAAGAAGATATTTTAGCAAAAGTGGTGACACTGACGGCCTTTATTCCCTTGTTGACTGGTACTGGGGGTAATGTAGGCGCTCAATCTTCCACAGTGGTGATTCGCGGGATGAACACCGATGAAATCCGATCGCGTGGTGCATTACAGGTAATCGGCCGGGAAGCGATCGCAGGTGCATTATTGGGAGCAATGTTAGGTACAATCGCTACTGTCTGGGCTTATTTTCTGCAAGGACGATTAGAAGTAGCGATCGCTGTCGGCACTAGTTTGGTAGCTATTTCTATTTTGGCTTCGATCTCCGGTTCAGCACTGCCATTTCTATTTCGCTATCTGCGTTTAGATCCGGCATTAATGTCAGCACCGTTCATCACCACAGCAGTTGATGTTGTAGGTGTTTTGATTTACTTCAATTTGGCGCGGGTAATTTTAAAGTTATGAAAAGAGTCATTGGTCATTAGTCATTAGTCATTGGTCATTAGTTATTAGTAACGGACAAAAGACAAATGACAAAAGACAAAGGACAAATGACTAACTTAACTTTTACAATTCTGATTCCGTATCTGGAGCAACAATTTCGCCAGTACCCAATTGCAGTATCATGTCCTGGTCAGTAATCAATCCGCTAAGTTCCTTCACTTGTAAATTCATGTCTTCACAAGCTTGTCTAAGTTCTCTGGCAAATTTGTTGAGGTCTTGACCATAGCCACATTGATAAGCAGCAGTTTCAATCCCTTGCTGGGCATTTGCTCTAGCACAATCTACTAGTTCTCTGCCATTCAATGGTGTAGGAGATGCCATAGACGTAGTTATTATTTATTAAATGTTTTCTGCTAGATAGACTATCAATATTCCCACATTTACTCATCCCTCCAATGGAAGACCATCAGGGTATAATTAGAAGTAATTATTTTTTTCTCATTAGTCATTAGTCCTTTATTCAAAGTGAATAACCAATGACCAATGACTAATGACTAATGACTGAATTTTTCACTTAACCATTGACAACATCTCCACCATTGACATGTAGCACTTGTCCAGAGACATAAGAACCATCATCAGAAGCTAAATATACGTAGCTAGGAGCAACTTCTTCTGGTTGTCCGGCTCGTTCCATTGGTACTTGTTTGCCAAAAGTTTCAACTTTCTCTTCGGGGAAAGTTGAGGGAATTAAAGGTGTCCAGATTGGCCCTGGCGCGACAGCATTAACGCGAATTCCTTTGGATACCAAATTTTTTGATAAGGAACGAGTGAAAGCAACGATCGCACCTTTTGTGGAAGAATAATCTAGTAGTTGTGGACTACCTTTATAAGCTGTTACCGATGTGGTATTGATGATAGCACTGCCCGTTTGTAAATGCTTGAGTGCAGCTTTAGTCATGAAAAACATTGAGAATATATTAGTGCGGAAAGTTCGCTCTAGTTGTTCTTCAGTGATTTCTTCAATGCTTTCTTTGGGATGTTGTTCAGCAGCGTTGTTGACGAGAATATCGAGTTTGCCAAACTCACCAACTGTTTGTTGTATGGCTTGCTGACAAAAAGTTTCATTGCCAATATCACCTGCAATCGTTACTGCACGACGCCCTTGTTTTTCTACCAAATGTTTTGTTTCTTTGGCATCATCGTGTTCGTTAAGGTAAAGAATAGCTACATCTGCACCTTCTTTTGCAAATGCGATCGCAACAGCACGACCAATCCCACTATCTGCGCCCGTAATCAATGCTACCTTATCTTGTAACTTACCACTACCCCGATACTGAGCATCATCTGCTTTGGGTTTTGGTGTCATTTCTGATTCAACACCTGGCGTTTCTTGTTGCTGTGGTGGTTGTAATTTTTGCTCTTTTTTCTCTTTTGGTTCTTTTGCTTTAGCCATCTGTTTTACCTTGGTAATTGAATATTGAATGGGTATTGAAAAAGGGTAATTGGGCAGTAGTTACACTCCATCTTTCTCCTATCCCCTATTTCATAACTAAACCTTGGATCGAAAATTCAACCCAAGGTTTATTTTTTGCTTTGACTTTCACTAGCCATTTGCAATTTTAGGCATTTCTATCCTGGATGTTTGCCAAATTTACTTATTCGAGCAACTCTACGCAATTTACATTACTTACATTATTTATCCTCACGCCTGACCATGAAAAAAAGTACACAACTCTAATGTGATGAAGAATTTCTCTTTTTCACCTGCTTTCAAGTTAACTATTATATTGCTGTACTTTATCGCCCCCTAGAGGTAAAGTATGCTCCAATTAGCTCAACCTTAAGAGGGAAAAGAATTAAAGAAATCGGCGATTTGTGGGTTGCTATAGCTCGATCGATCCTTGCGGACTTCCGGAAATTTTTTACAAAACTACCTGAATCTTGACACGGCAACTATACATCGTCCAAAAGGGTGCTTGGTGCGCTACATTGAGATCATTAGAGGGCATGGGTTATGGCAACATTAAATATTTCCGAGTTAGAACAGGTTGAAAAGTTTCGCCACTTACAATTAACCCTGCGCGAACGCTGGAAAACGAGCGAAATATTTGACAATAGTGAAGCGGATATTTTAATTATTCCCTCCTTGAGTCTTGACCAGGGAGAACTCCAAAAGATCGAAGGCTGCGAGCATTATGAAGAAAGATTACTATTTTCCTTAATTCGGTTGCGGAATCCCCGAACTCGACTGATTTATGTAACATCAGTACCGCTGCATCCGAGTATCATTGATTATTATCTGCAATTGTTGCCAGGAATTCCCTTTTCTCATGCTCGCAATCGCTTGCTGTTACTTTCTACTTACGATTCCTCTTTTAAGCCTCTGAGCCAAAAGATTTTAGAACGCCCCCGCTTGCTAGAGCGGATTCAGAAATCTTTGAGGCTAGACAAATCATTTATGATCTGCTACAACTCTTCGCACTGGGAAGGCGAATTGTCTTTAAAATTGGGTGTACCACTGTATGCGGCTGCACCAGATTTACAAATTTGGGGAACAAAAAGTGGCAGTCGGGAAATCTTCAAGGAAAGCGGAGTACCGCATCCAGATGGCAGCGAAAAAGTTTGGAACCATACAGATTTGACAGAAGCTACTGTTGATTTGTGGGAACGGCAACCAACATTAAAACGGGTAGTAGTAAAACTTAACGAGGGCATTTCTGGAGAGGGAAATGCATTGTTGGATCTCAGACCGATTGAGAATTTAGCACCAAACACTGGTACTCATGCCGAAAGGATAGCAGCAATTAGCGATCGCTTATCAACGATGCGCTTTCAAGCAAAACAAGAAACTTGGGATAGTTTTTTGGGAAAAATGCCTGAGTTAGGGACAATTGCTGAAGCATTCGTGGAAGGGGAAATTAAGCGATCGCCCAGCGTTCAAGGACGGATCACTCCCCAAGGCGAAGTGGAAATCCTGTCAACTCACGACCAAATTCTCGGAGGCCCAGACGGTCAGATTTATCTTGGTTGCAGCTTTCCTGCTGATGAAAGATATCGATTGCAATTACAGCAATTGGGACTTCAAGTTGGCAAAAAGCTAGCAGATAAAGGCACTTTAGAGCGGTTTGGTGTAGATTTTATCGCCGTTGACAAGGGTAATGGAGACTGGGATATTCAGGCGATCGAAATTAACCTGCGTAAAGGCGGTACAACGCATCCATTCATGACCTTGAAATTATTAACGAACGGCCGCTATGACCTTTCCACGGGTTTATTTTATAGTCAACAAGGTCGTCCAAAATATTACATTGCCACTGATAATCTGCAAAAAGAGCGCTATCAGGGATTATTACCCAATGATTTGATGGATATCATTGCTCACCACAGACTGCACTTTGACAGCGGTACAGAGACGGGTACAGTGTTTCATCTTATGGGCTGCCTTTCGCAGTTTGGCAAGGTGGGATTAACCAGCATCGGTGATTCACCGCAACAAGCACGAGATATTTATAACAAAGTTGTCAAAGTTCTGGATGAAGAAACCCGCAACGACAATCGTGATTTCTCGGCATTTTCAGATTATTCCTTTCCTGTAGTTTGGGATGAATTATAAGCTAACGCGCCTACATATTGCACAAACTCTGTGTAGACCGTCATTAGTCATTTGTCATTAGTCATTTGTCATATCATGTCCGCTTGATTGCTTATTAAACCCGAAGAACCCCACCCCGCCAAAGCTGTGCTTTGTCTCCCCTCCCCGCAGGCGGGGAGGGGTTGGGGGTGGGGTTCTTTTATTATGGGTAATTTGGCGGACATGATATCATTTGTCATTTATCATTTGTGTTTACTAAGGACAAAGGACAACCTCTCCTGAAGGAGACGCTGCGCGAACACCAGTTGATGTGCTTTTATTTTTGCGTAACAGCTTAGTTAAGGAATGTCGTTTGTAACCACGATCGTGGCACAGCAAGCCTTGTGCTCCAATGATATTATGTCTGCCAGTTATATATACAGCGTATTTCAGGTAAATGAAGTACACGGGTAGGGGCATATGTTGTGCCCCGCCGATTAGTTCTAAATGGGCCGATCGCTGTTAGGTAAATTTTGCTGGTTGCTTGGCTGTTTACCAGATTGCAATTGGGTATATATATAGGTTACTACGGCTAAAGTTAGCCCAATAGCCAACACCACGCCTACGATTCGCAAGAAATTGGGAGTAATTCTCGTAGTTAGCTGCTCACTTAGCCTTGGTTGGTAAATAGTATCATCCGTTCGTGTTTGTGTTCTGCTTTGATTAGACGCAGGTCGTGGCTGATACAACGTCACATCTGGTTGCACTGGCGGTCTACTTTGATTCGATCCTGGTCGCGGCTGAAACAACGTCTTATCTGGTGGAACTGGTGGTCTATTTTGATTAGATCCTGGTCGTGGTTGAAACAACGTTTTGTCTGCTGGTACTTGTTGACCACCTTGATTAGATCCTGGTCGTGGTTGAAACAACGTTTTGTCTGGTGGTACTTGTTGACCACCTCGATTAGATCCTGGTCGTGGTTGATATAACGTCACATCAGGTTTGCTGGTGTTCGGATTATTCACAGGACTCTGTTGATTTTGCTCAACTGGGTTAAATGGTCTGGGAACGGTTTCGTGATTTGAGCCTTGGTTGTGTCCCGCCTGAATGGGAGGAACGATTGGCTCAGATTGGTTTTGCTTAATCGGGTCAAATGGTCTGGGAACAGTTTCGTGATTTGAGCCTTGCTTGTAAGCAGATGGAGGACGCAGAACCGTGTCGTCGTTTGATTGTCTGGGAACAGTTTCGTGATTTGAACCTTGATTGAAACCAGATGGAGGACGCAGAACCGTGTCGTCGTTTGATTGTCTGGGAACAGTTTCGTGATTTGAACCTTGATTGAAACCAGATGGAGGGCGAATAACAGTATCGTCGTTTGATTGTCTGGGAACCGTTTCGTGATTTGAGCCAAGATTTGAAGAAGGTTGCGATCGCCCAGTAAGTTCTCCGGGTACGCTGGATTCGGTGGCAAATTTGGCAGCAGCTTGTAAAGCTTGATTTAGTTCTTCTACTGTTGCAAATCGGTTGGCTGGGTTTTTTTGGAGACATTTCATCACCACCGCTTCTAATTGTTCGGGTAAATGCTCACACCCTGGTTGCTCGCGCAGTGGTTTTGCTGGCTCATAAGCATGAGCTAATACCCAAGAAGCCTCACTCACATGACTACCCTTAATGCTGATTCCAAAGGGGTCGGCTGCACTCAGCATTTCATAAAGGATAATCCCTAAGCTGTAAATATCACCTCTAGCATCCAGGTTGCGATCGCTTTGGATTTGTTCAGGAGGTGCGTAACGAAATGTACCGATAAATGTACTAGTTATATTTGTAATATTGGAATTTTCTGAAGATTCACTACGAATTTTGGCAACACCAAAATCCAAAACCTTCACCCATTCTCCCAAATCTGTGGGCATCAAAAATATATTATCTGGCTTTAGGTCACGATGAACTACCTGAATATGTTCAGTGGTTTTGCCGCCATCCCGTTGGAGAGTCACTCCTTGATGAGCAAGCTGTAAACCCTTACAAACTTGCGCCATAATCTTCACCGTCCGCTCAACAGACAGCCGCTTTTCGCGCAGCAGTAATTGCCTGAGCGTTTGTCCCCGTAAATATTCCATGACATAAAATGGAAAACCTTCCGGGGTTACACCACAATCACTAATCTTCACAATGTGGTCGCTTTGCAAAGCAGCACAAACTGCCACCTCCCGCTCAAAACGCTTTCTCATTTCTTGTGATGCCACTAGCGTATCTTTGAGCAACTTCAACGCTACCTGCTGACCAACACGGGTGTCTGTTGCTAGGAAGACTTCTCCCATGCCACCCCCGCCCAACCGTCTGTCTAAACGGTATCGCTGGTTATCACCGACGAAGCGACCATTCCAAGAATTTGAAGAAGGTGGGGATTTCATCTGGGGCAACCCATCCTAGTTACTTTAAGTGTTAACTTTATTCAGAGATAATACTAGTATTACAAATATGATTGCTTCATAACTTAGATGAATATTAGTAATATATACTACTAGTAGTTATCTAATTATACTCAGCTTAACATATTAGTAAGTTAAAGTAATATGATAAATTTGATAAAATGTTTAAACTTTAGACCTAATAGCAGTTGAAATTTGTTCCTGATATTAAGTTAGCGCGAGTTGCCGAGAATCGTCTGCTTCAGTAGTACTGAGTGACTAAAAGAGTAAAACCGTAGAGCGCAAACTACGAACCTAGCAAGTCAAACTTTACAGACAAGTAATTGAATTTAACACTCTGATTAAATTACACTGCTAATTTTGACTAGCAAATCAGGAGGCTAAGATGGAAAGCAACACCACAACATGGTGGATATATGCATTATTGTCAGCTGGCTTTGCAGCATTGACAACTATCTTTGCCAAAATTGGGATAGAAAATGTGAATGCTAATTTAGCAACAGCAATCCGAACTGTTGTGATTTTAATAGTTGCTTGGGGGATTGTATTTTTTCAGGGAAACGTAGTTAATATCTTAGCTATACCCCAAAAAACCATGATTTTCTTATTATTATCTGGAGTATCTACAGGGTTATCATGGATTTTTTACTTCCAAGCCTTACAAGCAGGAAAAGCTTCCCTTGTTGCACCAATTGATAAATCAAGCTTGGTATTAGTTTTATTATTTTCAGTCATTTTTTTGGGAGAAACATTAAGCTGGAAGATCGTTTTAGGAACTGGGTTAGTAGTCATCGGTACTTTAGTTTTAATCATTTAAAATCTTAATTAAGCTCTACTCGCTCCCAAATTAAGAATTAGGTTTTCTTTATCCGGCAAAACCCTAGCTTTTTGACAAATACTTTTTTCACATCACAGATTATCGATGAAGGGAAAAAAGTAAAACTACTGTCCCATAAAGGTTTAAGTTGAAGCGTTCGTGCTGATAGTCTTGGCGACAACAGGACTTAAAGTTTTGCAAAATAGATTATTCTATTAATGTACTCTGGCGTACATGATTAATATGTGCTATTGCCATGAGGAATCAGGATGAGTAATGTGCTATCTATAGCCGCAGTGACAGCAGTACTAAAAGTCTTGCTGGAAAATGGTTTAGTCAGCGATCCGATCGCTGCTAGTGTTGGTGATGTGATTGTAACTGCCTTACCACCCGATCGAATTTCAGTTGAAGCTGACGAGCGTGCCCAAATCAACCTTTTTCTCTATCAAGTGACGCAGAACCGCAATGTCGATTGGGTATCTCAAGAATTTCGCAGCAGGCACTCACGGATTAATGGAAACCCACGCTCTCCAATTCCACCACTAGCTCTCGATCTCCACTACTTACTCACAGCCTACGGAGCTAAAGATTTTCAGGCAGAGCTTTTACTCGGCTATGCAATGCATTTATTACACAAAACACCAGCGATCGCATCTGATATTATTGAAAATACTTTGATAAATGCATCTACAACCAATACCTCAAGTGCTTTTTCGCAAGCCGTAGCAAGTGTGTCTGTATCCGATTTAGCTGAACAAATTGGGCAGATTAAACTGACTCCAGAGTTTTTTAACATGGAAGAAACTTCTAAGTTATGGTCTGCTTTACAAACACACTATCGACCTTCAGCTACCTATTTAGCATCAATGGTATTGATTGAAAGTAGTAAATCTGACAAAGAAGAAGATTTCTACATGATGCCCTTGTCTCAACCGAATATAGAGCAAGTTATAGCTTCAACAAAAACTGAACAAATGATTGTTGCAGGTACAAAATTAGTAATTCGTGGTAAACGATTACGCGGTGAAATCACACGAGTTCGTTTTAGTAATACGGAAACATTACTAGTACCCCAAGAAGTAAAAGAAACGCAAATCAGCTTATTAGTCCCGCCAGATTTATACGCCAGTATACAGGGTGTCCAAGTTGTACATTTAACAATGGGCAATGCAGAGCAAACGAATCATCTAGTTGAATCAAACATGGCGGCTTTTGTCTTACATCCAACAATTACAGCATTCGTTACTCAAGTAGAAAATAGCGGTGAGAATTTACGCGCAGCAGAAATTACCGTTAAATTCCAGCCCAAAGTAGGTAAGGCACAGCGAGTAGTTTTGCTACTCAATCAGGTATCAAGTGAGAATCCGGTAGCTTACTCTTTCTTGGCTGCACCACCTACCCAAGACACTGATGCGATCGCGATTCCGGTCAAAAATGTTAAACCCGGAACTTATATTGTCCGCGTGCAAGTAGATGGCGCCGAAAGTCCACTTCACAAAAATCAGTTAGGGGAATATGATTCGCCACAGGTGACAATTTTATGAATGCTACAACAATTAATCACAATTGGGATGAGGCAAACTACCGCTACCTATCAGCAGCTCTAGCTGTAGTGCGTGGTATTTTGGAAAATCACACGGCAAAAGAGCAAAATCAACCTGAAGAGAACCACCAAGAGCATTTACAGCAAGCGTTACAGGAAGCTGCTGCTGCTATGCCTGCACCATCGGCATTGGAGAGAGTCTGCAAAATGTTTCGCCTCTCATCCTTTGAACGTAATTTGTTGCTGTTGTGTGCAGGTATGGAATTAAATGGAGATTTTGCCAAATTGTGTGCTATAGTTCACGATGATTCACAACGAGCTTACCCAACTTTGGGTTTAGCTTTGGCAGCTTTACCTAACGTCCATTGGGATGCGATCGCTCCAAATGCTCCCTTACGTCATTGGCGGTTAATTCAAATTGGTGATGGTCATGCCCTAACTCTCAGTCCTGTGAGAATTGACGAGCGGATTTTACATTATCTCACAGGTATCCAATATCTTGACGAACGGCTAGCTGGCATCATTGAGCCATTACCAGAGGTTAGCGATTTAGTTCCCTCGCACCAAGATTTAGCAGAGCGAATCGCAGCAGTTTGGGCGCAAGCTTACAAGGTTAATAGCTTACCAATTGTCCAGTTATCTGGTAGTGAAACTGCCAGTAAACGTGCCATTGCCGCCACAGTTTGTCAACTTCAGGGTTTAAGTTTGTGGGTAATACCTGCACAAGTCATTCCTTTAGCACCTGGGGAGTTGGATAATCTGATTCGCCTGTGGACTCGCGAGACGATTTTAAGTAAGAGTGCCTTACTGATAGACTGCAACGAACTGGATACTAATGATACAGCACGGCTGAATGCGATCGCTCGTTTCATCGAACGCACAAAGGGCTTTTTAATAGTCACGAGTCGAGAACGCATCGGCTTATCACAACGCCTAATAGTTAATTTTGACGTACATCAACCAACTAGTAAAGAACAAGGTGCAGTTTGGCAAGATGCATTAGGTGCGAGTGCATCGCAAATGAATGGGCAAGTCAAAACCTTAGTGGATCAGTTTAACCTTAGTGCTGCAACCATTCGCGCTGCTTGTGCAGAAGCCGCAGGACAATTAGCACAAACACCAGAAACCGATATTACTAGCATTTTATGGGATGCCTGCCGCGTGCAAGCACGTCCGCGCTTAGATGAACTCGCCCAACGGATTGAGCCATCTGGTGATTGGGAGGACTTAGTATTGCCAGAGGCACAGAAACAAGTTCTCCGGGAAATTGCGGCTCATGTACGGCAACGTAGTACTGTATATAATAATTGGGGTTTTGGGGGCAAGAGTGCGCGGGGATTGGGAATCAGCGCTTTATTTGCAGGTAGTAGCGGTACTGGTAAAACTTTGGGAGCAGAAGTGCTGGCCCATAAATTACGCCTCGACCTCTATCGGATTGACTTATCATCGGTAGTCAGCAAATATATTGGTGAGACAGAGAAGAATTTGCGTCGAGTATTTGATGCCGCAGAACAAGGTGGAGTGATTTTGTTATTTGATGAAGCCGACGCTTTATTTGGCAAACGGAGTGAAGTCAAAGATGCCCGCGATCGCTATGCCAATATAGAAGTTAGCTATCTATTGCAACGGATGGAAAGCTACCCAGGTTTAGCAGTATTGACTACTAACTTGAAGAGTGCAATTGATACAGCCTTTCTGCGGCGGATTCGCTTTGTGGTGCAGTTCCCCTTCCCTGATACAACACAACGAGCCGAAATTTGGCGGCGTGTCTTTCCAGCCGAAACCCCAACCGCAGATTTAGATGCTCTGCAACTAGCACGACTCAATGTTGCTGGGGGTAATATCCGTAACATAGCTTTAAATGCCGCTTTCCTCGCTGCCGATGCTGGGGAACCAGTGCAGATGAAACACGTATTGCGGGCGGCTCAAACAGAATATAGTAAGTTAGAGAAACCCTTGACTGATGCGGAAGTTGGCGGCTGGATGTAATTTTGCAATTTTGACCTTATACCAATTTGAAAAATGATTGCGACAGATGTAGGACTTACGCATCGTACATAAGTACTAAACACAATTTGGGTATTTTAGCCATGTTTTGCATCCAGTGATCGCAAATGTCGGAATAAATCAGGGTTATCTGAAGCCTCTGAAAAGACTAAATACCGTAGTACACGTTTTGGTTGATTTGTATAGTGCGTAAGTCCTAAGATGGATTCACACCAAGCCAGACGCACGAAAGCAATTCCAAATCTAAAATCTAAAATCCAAAATCTAAAATGATATTACTCTGGTAATTCACCAAATCTTTCCCGATAGCGAGCAAGCATAGACTCCATTTGAGCAAGTTGCTGCTCGGCTTGTTGACGCTGTTGCTGTTCTTGGTGTGCTACTTCTTCTGGCGTAGGGGTTAGTTGTCCATCGGGAGTGAAAAAGCGCAACTTCGATTGATAAACTCCCAAATATAACTGCAATTGCTGACTCCATAACCAACCAGCTTCATTTGCTTGCAGTTCTTGATAACGACCATCTAGTAAATGAAATCCTTTAAATTCTAAACTTACCGGGTCAAACCAAAAATAATCAGGAGTCCGCCAAATATCCTGATAGATTTCCTTTTTCAACCCTCTATCAGTAGCAGCTGTTTTGTCAGAAAGAATCTCTACAATCACATTTGGGTATTTGCCATCTTCTTCCCAAACTACCCAGCTTTTGCGTGTTTTGCGTTGGGTATTTAAAACTACAAAGAAATCGGGGCCTCTAAATTGCTCAGACTTGCGTTGACGCGGACTGTAATAAATCGTCATGTTACCGCAAGCGTAGAAATCTTGACGCTCCTGCCACAACCATTCCAAACACTGAATCAACAGCAGTATTTGCCGCAAGTGAAGTTCTGTTTCCAAAGGTGGTTCATCACTGTATAAATCACCAGGAGGAAATATAACATCTTCTGGTGTGTCTTCTAAAATTATTCCTAAATCTTGAGCAGAAGACATAATAATTTCTCTTCTAAGAAACAAGGCAGGAGGCAGGAGGCAGGAGGCAGAAGGCAAGAGGATTAGACTTGTTTCTTCCATCCATAACGGAAGCGAGCGCGTCCGTAACACAGCTTTTGACAAGATAAATCTACAAGATAAATCTAACTTAACCCAATTCATTCACCTGCAAAAGCGATGGCTTCTCTACGAGAGGCTTTGCCAACGGCGAACGCCTCAATTTTCCATCCCAGCTTTCTAAGATTATAAGTCTCGCTCACACAAAACACCTGCTGGCACAGAATAATTTCTACTTAAGTCGATAGCGATCGCCACGAAGCAAATTGTATAATTTGATTCAAAAATATGCTTGAGGATATGAGATGAGCGATCGCATATTTAAACCCAAGAAAGCAGGTATATCCACTTCAAATCCGTCGCTGCTCTCAGCAACAACTCCAACGCTGGCAAATCCAGTGCGTGGCTTTGACATCACAAATAAAGCTCCAATCCAAACATCCTCTGAGGTATCAACAGACCTGCAAGCAGCTCGGTCTGCTGGCGAAGAATCCTGGGAATCACAAGCTATCAAAAAAAAGCCTGTTCACGACATTAGTAGCATAGCGTTGCGTCGTCCACAAGCAAAACTGACGGTTGGAGAACCAGGAGATCGGTATGAGCAGGAAGCCGATAGAGTGGCTAATCGAGTCATGTCAATGCCTAATACTGCGATGCAACCGCAAATGACACAAGAAGAACAGACTCAAGAGGAAGAAGTGCAAACCAAGCCTCTCGATGTTTACTTTGGGCAAAGGAAATCGCCAGGGAATAATCAGTTGACTCATGTAGTACAACAGAAAGGTGGAGTATTGCAGAGAGATGTATTGCAGAGAGCGCCAAAAAACCCAGTAGTTACAGAACTTTCGACAAAACTGCCACTGACGGAAGCCAATGCAAGATTAATTGATGCTTGTCATAATTTAGGTAGTATTTATGTCGATTTATCTGTAGCAAATACTGATTTAATCAGTACAAAATTAAAAATTTTCTCTATAAATTACGATATGGCTTACAGCAATTACTCAAGAGTAATTGGTCAAGGAAGAGCAGAAGCACAAAATCAAACTCTTTGGAGAGGAATATTTTTAGGAATAGGAACGGGTGTTTTAGCAGGTCTTGCCGCCGCCTATATTGCTCCTTCTACCGCTGCTGGATGGTTTGCTCTCACCCTAGCGGATGCAGGTACAGCAGCCGGTTCTTCATTTTTACAAGGAGCTGCGTCTTCGGCTGTAGCTCTTGCTGTATCAGACGCCATCACAACGCGAGGCAGTGATTTACAACCTAGCGGTCTTTCACCGGATATGCTGCGAAGTAATATTTGGCAACTCGTTGCATCAATGTATCGTGGTGCATTGCAAACCAATAAAGTATTAGCAAACTTACATAAAAATTCCGTTATTCTTGAGCGATTAATTGCAGAAATCAGGGTACAAATTGCTGGTGGTGCATCGTCATATTCGCCAGCAGATATATTAACAGCAACTAATGCCATGAACGATCGCATTAATGGAATGGCAAGTGTCTTTAGCGAATTGAGACAAAAAGCAACTGCAATGAGTGCCTTTGGCAATTCTATTTTGGCTTACGATCCTACTAAACCTGGAGTCGCTCAAATAGAAAAAGATATTTGGATTATGTGGATGGGAACTTTAAGTAATGATGACTCTGACATTCTTGATTTAGATAATATTGAGGATCATTTGAAGAGTATCGGGATTTTAGGTAATGGTGGTTTATTAGGTGTAGATTTTGGAGACTATACCTCGGAAGACGATGAACTAGCGGCTTTAGCAGCAGCTCGTCCTCGCGCTGCAACTATAAAAGGGAAGTACGATCAAACCACTTCTCAATGGACTGCACCAAGTCCTTGAGTCAACTTTTAATTATTTACTTTGATTTGTTTGCAGAGCCGTTTACTAAATCAAAGATTTTTACCTCGTTTCCAATCTCCGACTGGTGACACAGATTTGAGCAGCGCAGTTTAAAACTTTTTCAACTTGTTTTGGTGCTTTGATTTCAGTAAATAGCTGAATCGCTCGATCGAAATTTATTTGACTTTCATCAGGCTTCAACATCTTTTGATTAGTTAAACCCAATTGAAAATAAGCTTCAGCCAGATCGCATTTAGCGCCTATTTTATCCAAAAGTTCGATTGCTTCTGTATGCTTAACAAGAGCTAATGCAAAATCTGTTTTTTGTCGATGGATTTCTGCTAAACCATTGAGTGTTTTTGCTTTTACCTGCATATAATGACTTTTTTCAGCAAAAGTCAAAGCTTGCTGGAATATCTGATTTGCCTGAGAAAATTCACCTAAATTGACGTATGTTTGACCTAAAATTTGCATAAAATAGACAAATCTACCAGTTTGTTCTATCAGTTTTTCGTTCGTAATATTTTGATACGCTACATCTGCTAATTGATATGAGAGATCGCACAAACTTAAATAAGAATACACCAAAGCTAAACAGACTGAAGCTTTCTCTGCCCAGCGATGATGCTCGGTATTTTGAGCTAAATAAATTACTTGTTGAAATAATTTTGCGGCTGCCTCTAGTTCCCACAAATCTATTTTGTAAAGACCAATACTTAATAAAGAATCTACCTCTAGCATCCTCAGATAGTAAACTGTATGTTTATTTTCTGGCTGAGGTACAAGTGATTTGAGTGCTTGGGTTGCGAGTGCAATAGTCTTTTTTTGACAAGCGATCGCTTGACTAATTTTACCTGTTATCCAATATAAATCGCCTAATATATTATAAAGTTCGCTGAGATTTTGGTCATCTTCTAGATTGTTAACAACTCGCTCAATTGCCGCAAGTATCGGTTGAATTAAACCCATCCGATACAATGTGCTACCAAGAGGTAAAAACTGCTGCCATTGATTATTTCGGCTTTTTAAAATTACTTTACCCGCCAAATCAAATTCGTGAATTTCTATGTAGTGATAATATGCTTCTAGAGCTTGCAAAGCATCTTTAAAGGTTTCAATTTGTTGAACACTAATTGTCCAAAATTCTGCGGCTTTGTGGTTGGCAATTTCCCATTCATCGCTGGGGCGTAAACGTGCGATCGCCTCTTTCCGAATCACGGGATGCAGCCAATATTCACCTTTATCGCACTCCACCAAAGACCGATTTCTCAAGGAGGCGATGATTTGGCGATGTTGATCGGCTGGAACATCCCACAGTAAACAAAACAACCCTGGTGATGAAATGCTGGGTATATCTTGGTAACGATAACATCCTAAACGGCAAAGGAGGCGATATGCTTGGGGATCGAGAGCTTGCAAACGATTGATTTGACTAACGGCTAAATTTTTTAAGTCGGTTGCGGCTAACGGATCGGCATGATTTTCTTGCCAATAAAGAACCATGTCACCGTCAAAATCTTCCTGAATCGAACCGCAGAGAATTCCCATTGCTTTAGCATTACCGCCATAAGTGCGATGCATGATTTGCAAAGTTGGTGTGTTGATATTTAACCCACGGTTGCTAAAAAACTGTTGCCATGCGCTTTCATCCAAACCAGGAAGCCGATAGTGATTCACATTTAACCCAGGTTCACAAAGGCGATCGCGGCTAGTAATCAAGGTAACAGATTGCACCCTGGCATCAGCTAAAACGCGCAATAGTTCTACATAGTTGCGGTGAGAAGCAATTAACCCACCATGTCGATCTAATGCAGGTTCGAGATTATCAATTAACACCCCAATGCGCCGATTGTGGAGTTGGCGCTTGAGTCGCGCCAAAGTTACCCCAAATTCTACCCCAGGTTCTTCGTCAAAATCTTGTTTAAGCCATTCCTCTACAACTCGTTCAGCGGGAGTGATATTTTGCGTTTCCTTCGCCATCAGTAGTTCCAAAACCAAATCAAACCCCTGATGAAGATATTGCTGCGCTAGAGTAGTTTTGCCTAAACCGCCTTCACCTTGGATCACAATCACTTTCGAGCCTTGATTTACCAAAGTATTTAAGTGAGCGATCGCTTCTGTTCGTCCAATAAAATTGGTATCCTCTAATTTTGGGGTGGGTTGGGGCGATCTGGAATAATCAATCAGACTGGATGATATCGCAGTAGTTTTTCTCAGAACTCGCTCCAAAGTAGCGCGACAATTACTTTTGGTAATCTTTTCTCGCAATACTTTAGAAAGCAGCTTCCATAACTGAGAACCTGCATCCTTGGCGTGTCCTTCCGTACAACCGTAAGAATGAGCGATATCCAAGTATTTTCTACCCAACCAAACTTGCACAAGAATCACTTTTTGCAAATCGCTCAACCGTTCCCCAGTCTGCGGGGGAATTGTAGCGTCTAACCATGCTAATGCTGCTTCAGCGTCCATTGTGTAACGACAAGGGTAGTTCAGATTTTAGGGACAACTATAAATTACTTTACAGTTATGTTGCTGGAGTTTTCGGATAAGATTCTGTAAATCCGACTTTTTTCCTGACTTTTCAGAATAAAGCTTTCTCATCTAATAAAATAAAGGTCATTAGGTCATCTCAGCACCATCATTACTTATGGTGAAATCAGACCCCCGTCAATTGCCTAGTAGTGCTGAACTTCCTTGTTCAGACGATACCCCTGTGGATAACGAAGACCAGAACTTTATTCCCAACTTGCTTCTCTTCTTGCTGCAATATATTTGGGCAAACCGTAATGACTGGTTTTTCAGCGTCGATATGGGCGTTTACCATACCACAGGGGTTAGTCCACTTGTGCCGATTGTCCCAGACGGATTTTTGAGCTTAGGTGTAGAACGCCGCAAGTCAGATAAATCTCGTAAAAGCTATGTTGTCTGGGAAGAAAACAACATTGTGCCTATCCTGGCTTTAGAAATTGTCTCCTTAACTCCGGGTGGAGAATATGACAATAAATTAGACACCTATGCCAAGTTAGGGGTACTGTACTACATTATTTATAATCCAGAGTATTGGCAAAGAGACCGTCACCAACCTTTTGAAGTTTATCGCTTAGTAGATGGTAGCTATCAATTGCAAATTGGTGAACCCTTTTGGATGCCAGAAATTGGTTTAGGAATTGGTAGAGGGCAATACGTATCTGGTAATATCCAGCGTCAGGTTTTGTATTGGTATGACCAACAAGGAAATCGTTATCAAACTTCAGAAGAACAGCTTGAATTAGCGCAAAAACAACTTGAGCGTTATCGTCAGCAATTTGGAGATTTGCCGGAATAATGCAAGCATTAGCTTTAAGGCCGCGCCTTCTCCGCTTCTAGCAAAAATAGAATTGTACTTGCCGTAATATGAAGCTGGTAAGCAGCAAAGTGTTGTGGGACAGTTGTAGACAAATAATTCGGTTGAACAATTTTAGCCCATCAAATGCTTGTTATTTCGTGACAATTAAGAAATAACGGTTGAACAATTTCAGTCATGACTTTCTAAGATACTTGACTCCTAGTCCAATAAAAAAATAAAACGATTAAACAATTTCTGAAAAGCTTTACATAACAAGAGTTTGACGGACTCTCCAAAATATTAAACATCTTCTAATTCTATTGCTGGCATGGTAGTGTTCACAAAAATACCTCAGTGGCGATCGCACTTTATTTCACTTTACCTATAGTCAGTAGCATTGAGCGATCGCTGCTTTCGTTGAGCGCGCTTTGTGATGGCTATCCGCCTGCCAAGAGCGATCGTTGTGCCTGACAGAGACACTGAAATTAGATGTACGGGTTGCCCAAAATTTCTTTGAGATAAGAAAAGCTTACTTGTTCATGAAATACTTTCATTGATACGAATAAGCCAACAACTTTAATCCCCCTGACAAGTGTAGGTTTTTTACACGATGGCTAAAACCCAGATTATTACGTGGTTAATATGGGTTCTTGATATGCGTCTCCATATAAATGCGTACATACAACGTTACAGTCTGTTGACAAGCATCTATGTGAGGATATAATCGTCTGTAAATCAACAATTAGGCTAATAGAGTAGAAGAACGTATAAGTTTCTTGAAACGATGTTTTGGCTTACAACGTTGTTTATATAGGGGAGAGTTGGGATTCTGTCGTTGGGTTGGCTGGGGAATTATTGCTCATAATTTAACTATTATTAGTCGCGAGACTCTCAAAACTGAAAAAATTTATAGCAGTCGCCAAAGCTATTAGGACATTAGGATAAGTTTATTAAAACGCAAAGGAGCGCAGAGTTGAGTGCAAAGTAACGCAGACTTTATTTCGGCCTTTTCGCTACGTGTACTAAGCCTGCTGTCCGTTGCTATGTCACCTGTTTATTTAAATTGTTACTATCAATTAAACTTGAGTCTAATTCAACATTAGACTATTAAAAATAGCAGAGTAAATAGTTCAATACAGCTTGATAGTTAATCAATAGTTTGTGTATACAAATATTGATTAATTATCAAGTTTTACTCTGATTTGTTTGGCAGTTTCGCACCGGAAACTAGTCTAAACTCCAGTTAATAGAAATGTCCCAACATAAGCAGAAAGCTGGTACGCTGAACACTGCAATCGATAACTTTATAAAAACCACCCATAGCTACTGGTCTGGGCTTTTTCATTGTTACGAAATTGAAGATTTTCCCAGAACTAATAATGACTTATAACATGCTTTTGGTATGCTACGTCATCATCAACGTCGTTGTACAGGTTGTAAGGTTGCCCCCTCATCCCTCGTTATTCGTGGTTCTGTCAAACTTGCCTGCGCGTTCGGCTTTGCCGTTGCCGAAGGCATCGCAACTTCGCTTCATTCTTTTACCGCATCTGATTTAGCACAAGTTGATATTCATACTTGGCTCGAATTACGCTCTCAATTGCAAAAACACCACGCATTGCCAGAATTGAACAGTATCGATTTCGCAGAGATCCCAAGGCTTACTTGGCTAATCTAGAGAGTCGTCTTCTCTAGTAAATTTTACCACACTAAGTGTAAATAATTACTCAATATTTGCGTAATGTGGCGATTTTTACTGTTATTACTAACAGTACCCTAGCAAAATTACTGACATCGGGATGGGGAAGTTCAGTAAAGGCGTAGAGCTACAGATGACACCCTTGTTTGAGGTCATTGATTGCTAAAAGGATTACTGAATTCAGGATAAGCGAGTTCATTAAACGCGTAGAGCTACGAATTACAAAGTTACTTGGGGTCATTAAATTAGAGAAACGAGCGTGACTGAAAAGCAAAAAGGTTGAGAGCATCACGCTCAATGCCTCTGAGACATCAGGCATCTCTGGAACATCATTCAACATCCATTCAGTTAACTTGAGGAATTCATTATGCGTCGTATTCTACTACTCTCGGCAATGATTCTTGGTAGCACGTTTGCGTTCAGCTCTGTTGCTCAAGCAGGGAGTACCGATGTTCATTTTAATGGAAATGTCCTTTCCTCCTGCACATTTAGCAATGTCCAGAATGGCACATTAGGATTAGACGTTGCTGGCACAACTCTTAGCAGTCTGCCAACCAGTGGCGGCACTTCTGGCCAAGCCAAACTCACCTGTAATAACATTCTGGCAACCCTCTCGGCATCTGCACCCCAACAAACCACTGCACCCGCTGGCTATGACCATACTACAGCCGTAAAGACAGTTGCAGTTACAGGCACAGGCGCAAACCTTGTTGCTATTGTCGCACCCTCTATTCCTTTTCCTGTGCCCCTGCCAGGTGTCACCAATTTGAGTGTGAATATGACAACCACAACCCTTGGTCTAATCCCCAGCGGTGCCTACGATATGTTTGTGACGTTGACAGTGACCCCTTAATAAAGCAACGTACAAAGATACAGATGGGGGAATTCTAGCTAACTTGTTTACTTCCCCCATCAATCATTCTTTCATTCCTTCTAATCCTTAGATTTATTCGCAAAGCCAGGATCGGTCATCATGTTCTCCCGTGTTCACAAGCCCGCTTCATCCACAACTTTAAAAGCCATTCAACTGAGTGGCTGGTTACTATCAGCAGCTTGTTTGGTCAATGGTGCTGCTTGGGCAAATCTGGGAGCATCCCCTCTGGTGATTGAAGCCCAGGCAAACCGGGGACAAGTAAAAGCAGTGCTTAACGTGATCAACTCTGGGGATACGCCGTTGCGGGCGAGGGTTTATACGGAGCCATTCACTTACAGCCGCGATCGCGGGTTCCAAACAATACCCTCTGATTCAAGCTATCTGGGTTCTTATATACAGTTTTCTCCTAGAGAATTGATTGTGCCACCCAGAAGTAGCCGTCGGGTTCGTATGGTGGCTCAACTTGCTCCCAGCCTAGCGAATGGTGAATACCGGGCAGTCATCTTTACAGAAGCCTTGAATGAGTCAACAGACACAATCGGACGGAAAGTTGGCATTATCACTCGAGTCGGTACGACTGTTTACGTCCGCAAGGGAGATACAGCGCCGAACTTAGTTGTCGATCGTGCCAGTTTCAATGCCAAGCAAAAGCATCTCGAACTATTCGTCAAAAATATAGGCAATGCATCTGTGCGCCCAATGGTTCGCTGGTCGTTGAAACAAGCAAACAAAGTATTTCGGAGTGGAGAATTGGCGCCTACTGCCATCATTGCTCTGGGCGATCGTAATTTAGCTTTAGCCGTTTCAGAAAAAGATACATCGCCCTTACTCCCTGGTAACTACCAACTAAGTGGACAGTTGCTCTGGGGTGAGGACAACGCTCAGACAGTGCCATTTTCGGTGGATTTGATAGTACCTGCAAAGTAGGAACTGCACAATCAAGAATTTTTAGGACTTACGTACTCGTGATACTCGTGAGGAAAAACTAAGCCTTTGCGATTACTTCTCTACGAGACGCTCCGCAAACGCTTTGCTCGTAATGACGTAAAATCCTTGTCCGTGCGTCCTACTTTTATCGAGCAGAATTAATTACACAACGCCATTGTGAATGAAGCTTCCCCGCAGGGGTACGCTTCATTCACAATGACTGTAAATATTCTTGTCCAACTACTTACGACGATGACTGGCCGACTGTGTAGGGTCTCAACAGATTGCTTGCTAACTAATTTGCACAAAGTTAAGAGCCACCTAGAAGACCTGAGGAAGGCTGATTTTGCCTGCTGATTTTAACTCCGCTTACCTCTATGTTCCCAACAATTCCCCCACCCGCCATCGTCCACTCAATTCCCCACAACATTTCTAATAGTAAATCTCTTTCGGAGATCGGCATCTTTAGCATTACTCCTAAATCTATTGATGAAAAACAGATTGCTTTAAGTCCATCAGCACGCGATCGAGAACAGGAACCATCGGGTGCTGATGCACAATCAAGCGTTAAATCAATTGCTTTAAGTCCATCAGCACGCGATCGAGAACAGGAACCATCGGGTGCTGATGCACAATCAAGCGTTAAATCAGATGCAAAACTGCTGGGACAACCGTTATCCATTGATTTACAAGATATAGAGTTTCTAGTTACAGAACCTCCATCTGTGCATATTCCGGCAACACAGCCTGAGATTGCCCCAAAGGTTGTACCTGAGTCTTTGGGTTCTGAAAAGGCGAGTCCGGTTGAACCTGTGACTGTTACGCCTACAGGTTCCGAAAAGGCGAGTCCGGTTGAACCTGTGACTGTTGCGCCTACAGTTTCAGCAAATTCCGCCACTTTGCCAACAAGCGATGCGAAGATGCAGACATCGGAACCGAATCTGTCTCCCATTGCTCAGGTGCCGGAGGGCTTTACAGTGTTTCCGGTGGGTATCAACATTGGTGGGCGCAATGTCAATGAGGGGGTTTCTGTTCGGGGGCAGGAAAATAGCTCGAAAGCGCTCGATCTAGAACATTGGTTATTGCCCTATGATGCCGTGGTGCAAGCGCTGAAATTAAGCACAAAAGTTTTACCCGACAATCAAATCGAATTACGATCGCCCAGTCTTGCCGTTCGTATCGATCCTGCCAAACTCCACACCGATCCAAAATTGGGTCTGGTTTTTTCAGTGGGGGAGGTGCGATCGCTATTTGGAGTTCAGGTTGAGTTTGATCTCAAAGAGTACGCGATTGTGTTTGACGCACCCTGGCTGACGGCACCGGAACAAAGCTCATCACTGGAAGAGGCTCCTGTGCAGCTTGAAGGGCTACCCCGAATTGCATCGCCAGATATTTCTCTGGCTGCGATCGAACAAGGGGTCAGCGTCAGTGGTGGAGATTCAACCCCAACTGCTTTCCGCGGAGATTTGACTGCGGTGGGTAGCATTTTGGGCGGCAGTTGGTTTGTGCGGGCAGACCAGCCCAAACTATTTAGTTCCAATAGCTGGCGGATTACAGATGCGCTATTTCAACGCCAGACCGATGCTAATGATTATTTTGTGGGTACTCAGCCCCCCTTCTGGCAGAACCTCAGCCCTAACGACTATGTAGGCTTTACCTTCATTCAGCGCCAGGGCTACACACCACCGCCACAATTTTATGGCGAAAGCGATCCGCGCCAACGCCTGCAAGCAGCACAGGTGGGACGAACGGTGTCCGGGCAGGCAGAACCAGGGACTTTAGTGCGATTGGTAAAAGGATTTAGCGATCGCATCATTGCCGAAACCCTGGTGGATTCCTCTGGCGTGTATCGGTTTGAGAATCTCAAATTGGAAACCCCAGCGCTGGGCGGCTACTACCAGGTCTTCCTCTATCCCAAAGGACAATTAACTGCCCAACCAGAAATTCGAGACGCGACGTTTTCCAATTTGGCTGGTCAACTTCCTGCTGGTGCTTCCGCGTTGATCGTTTCCGGTGGAGTGAATCGAGATTACAGCAAACAGGATAATAACAATCTCTTTGGCGATTTTTCCACATTTCGGGGTGGCATTGCTCAACGATGGGGCGTTTCAAATAGCGTGACGCTAGGTGCAGGCACTGTCTACGATCGGTCTTTAAGAGGACTAGCCGAACTCTTCTGGCAGCCAGAAAACGTCCCCTTCAAGGCAGCAGTTTCAGTCCTAAGCGGCAGCGATAATTCAGCATGGGACATCAATGCAGATGTCAGTTACGACCCATCGCAAAACTTCAGTGCCCGGTTCACCCACGATCGCTTCTCCAGCCGATTAGATGCCTATTGGCAACTGGCTAAAGGCATCACTTTGCTGGGCAACACCAATAGTAATGATGCCACCTCTGGAGGCATTCAACTCAACTTCAGTGGCAGAGATTCTTTTACCTTTGCCCGCCTTACTTTTGACACCAAAAGTCACTTGCGCTGGAATCTGATTCAACGGTTGGGAAAACTTGAACTGAACTCTATCGGCAATGAAATCAGTTCCCAGTCGGCGCTAAGTTTTTACCTGGGAAAGCACAGCGATTTTACAACTGGACATTCCTTTGTTCTCGGCTACGACACTTACAACCAAAATAGGAATGACGATCTAGTTAATCTCGCTTGGCGTTATCGCTCAAAAGAACGTTCCATCGATGGCACGTTGTTATGGGAAGCCCAATTAGGCTATGGTATCGGCTCGCGGGGTTCTGGCGTACTTGCCTCTGTGGGCACTACAATCATCCCTGGCGTAATGCTCCGCGCACGCTATCAGGGCGTATCAGTGACAACAGGCGAATCGACTTTTGGTATCGAGTTAGTATCGGGGCTGAATCTTCAAGGTGGTATCACTCCTGGCGATCGTCATGCCAACTATTTACGGACTCAGGGTGGTATTCTGGTGCAGCCGTTCTTTGATCGCAATAACAACGGCCAACGCGATGCAGGCGAGGAGTTTTACACAGATCCCAATCTCGTGACGATCAATAATCAAATGGTTCAAGCTGCTAGGGCACAGGTTGACCGCGATCGCATCTTGGTACGTTTGCTGCCCAACACCTATCGTCTGGATCTGGATGCAGCAGGGCTACCCCCCGATTGGCAGGCAGCAACCAGTGCTTATGCAGTTAAGGTTGTGGCTGGCAGCTATACTCCTGTGCTAGTTCCCCTCGTCCCTGCCTATTCGCTCTCAGGCATTGTCACAGATAGCCACGGAACCCCATTGAGTGGTGTCCGAGTCGAAGCAATTCAGGTTGGCTCCGGCGTGGATTCCGGGCAGCGGCTCATATCAGTTACAAATGATGCCGGGGTCTACTTTATAGAACACCTGCGGCAAAGTAGTTATACGTTACAGGTGAATGGCAAATCCATTCAACCGAGTAAAATCAAGCTAACCGAAACGTCTCCACCCTTTCAAGAACTCAATTTGCAACAATTAGAAATATCTGCTGTGTTGCAAAAACCATGAAATTAACTCGCTTTCACCAACCCTCTTCAGATGAATCAAGTATTTTACGCTTAACCCGGATTTCTCACAAAGAGATAAAAAAGGGGGTGAAAAACTGCGAAAATGTGGATATATTAAGTGTTTCAGCAGTTACAAGTATGACCCCATCTTCAACAGATCGTATACCAAAACAGTTCAGATTTGAACAGCCAAAGTCAGTCCCAGTGGTTGCTTAAGTTGAAGTTAAATTCCTTTTTATGTATTTCTAATAAATGATACTTTGGGCTTGGGTTGATTCAAGTTTTGTTTTGGAATGCAGGCATTTTATGAACAGAGCATTCTGATTCGAGTACTGATACAAAAAGAGTAACTATTTTAACTTAATAACTGGACTTTATACTTAATTCATCTTTGCGCCTAAATTTTGATTGATGATATATCAAAAAAAAGCCTCACATCAGGTCATGTAAATTAATTTTTTACTGCTTGTGAGAACTGCGGGCTAGTATTGACAAAATCTACTCGTTTTTAACTTGTGACAAATGGATACAGACTGGTTTTCAAATTTTCGGACAAGTCTATTCATTATTGGATGGGGTAGCCCTACCAGCTATGAGTTCCATTTGATTTGTAGGGATTATAACAGTGAAGACTGTACCTATATTTACTTGACTGCATACCTTAATTTCACCGCCATGCAGGTCAATGCATTTTTTGACAATTGAAAGCCCTAAACCTGTTCCGGGAATATTCCCTACATTCTTAGCCCGATGAAAGGGCTTAAACAAGTGGTCTCGATCGTCATCGGGAATCCCAATACCTCGATCTTGAATTTTGAAGATCGTTTCTTCATTTTGACAAATCAGGTTGAAGTCAATTGCGCTTCCTGAAAAGGAATACTTGACAGCATTCGACAACAAGTTAGTCAAAATAGATTGGAGTAACTTTTTGTCGAGTTGAGTATAACTATTGCTGCCTGCGTTCCGTTTGTCGGTAATAAACAGCGTAATCTGATGGCTAGGGGCACTCAGTTGTATTTCTTCTACTAGATCGTGGCAAAACTGCATAACATCGATCGCAGTTGGCATGAATTCCACTTTCCCACCTTCTACGCGGTTAATCATCAACACATCGTCTAGTAGTTGGGTAATATGAGTGATAGATTTTTGGACGTGCTGAAACTGCTTTCGGCTTTGGTCTGGATTGAGGCGGTGTCCGTAGTCTTCTAAGATGCCGATGGAAGATGACACGATCGCCAATGGCGTGCGGAACTCGTGAGAAGCCATTGAAATAAAGCGCGACTTCAATTCATTTAGTTCTCGTTCTTTCTCTAGTGCTTTACGCACTTCGGCTTCTGCTTGTTTTCGCTCGGTGATATCTCGACAGGTGATCACAATGCCCGCTACATTTGGCTCATCTAGGAGGTTTTTCGCGATCGCCTCAAAATCATGCCAAGAACCATCTGCATGATGCAAACGAAATTCTACTGTTGTTTTTTGAGATGGATTATCAATGGCTCGATACAGCAGCGCTGACGCAGAAAGGCCATCGTCTGGGTGGACTAACTCAGGAAGATTTTTAGCAATCCAATCTTCTGGCTGATGTCCTAGAATATGCATCAAAGAAGGGCTAACATAAACAACCCCTCCACTTGATTCTAAGGTAGCGATGATATTCGATGCATTTTGGAGCAACGAGCGAAATCGCTCTTCACTTTGCTGCAATATCTCGGCTTTAGCCAGTTTAATCTCGGTTTTAATTAGTTGAGATTGTGCCTGCTGCAACTGTTTGAGAGCTTGTTCTAGCTCCTGGTTTGCTGCTTCTAACTGAGCTGGACTCGATAACGCTAGCGCCTTAGGAATCAGAGGAATGAGTTCCAAAGCTGTATACATTGAAACAAGGGCTGTCAAGGCTTTGACTACACCTGACAGCCAGTAAGTTGGATACCATAATGTCCAGATATCCATCAGATGTCCGGTGCCACAGGCAATAATGAAAGCACCAAACATCAGAAATATCCAGTTAAACGGAATATCGCGTCGTTTGGAGACAAAGTAGACGAGCAAGCAGGGAATAGAGAAGTAGGACAATGCAATCACACTATCAGAAAGCACGTGCAGCCACACCAATCCTGGTTTCCAGAGATAGCAATGTCCGTGTGGAATAAAACTGTTTGAATTTAAAAGAGGATGGAGTAAATCTAGCATCTTGAAGCCTCTTCTCAAGTCCTTCAATATGATTCAATTTGTATCTGGCCGATCTTCTTGAGAAGTGAGTGGCATTGGCAATGCAATCCGAACAATAGTCTGTTCGCCAGTTATGCTTTCGATTGTCAACTCTCCTCCATACAATTCAATTAAGCGTTTTGAAGTAACTAGCCCTAACCCAGCACCATTGTGTTCGTACAACTTATGATGAAACTGTATATAAGCACCCACATTCTTAATTTGCTCAGAGGTCATGCCACGACCGCGGTCGATTATATAGAGCGAATAAAGGTTATTGCTTGGAAGGCCAACGACACTGACTTTAGAACCTGACAGAGAAAATTTGAAAGCATTGTTAATCAATTCTTTCATAACTTTCTTGAGACTAGTAGGTGAAATCTGTACGGCTGCATCTTGTAGATCGATCTCTAAATCTAATGTTCGCTGTGCATTCTGGGCTTCCTGATATGCAGTCTCTTCAACTATCATTTTGAGAGAGGTCTTAGGGGCATATTCTCGGAAACTAGCAACTTTTTCTGCATCAGATAGGGTTACTTCGAGTTTGGCGTAGAGCAAAAAGTTTTGAGTCAAGCCATAAAGCTGCTTGCCGGATGTATAAACTGCCTCGATCATTTCTAATTTCTCAGTATCTGACGTACATTCCCAGTCTTCGATTAATAACTGTGGTAATGCAATAATAGTTTGCAATGGCGTATGCAGTTCGTGGGGTAATGACACCGTAATCGTGTTACACAACTGCTGAAATTTTATTTGGTTCTTTTGAGCAATCATCGTTTGCTTTTTGAACTGAACCTCAATTGCTCGTCGCAGTTCAGAAGGAGTGAAGGGTTTGGTGAGATAGTCATCCGCACCTAGTTCCATTCCGTATCGCAAATCAGTTCGATCGGCTTTAGCGGTGAGAAAAATCACAGGGATAGTGGCCATTTTCGGGTCTTGACGGAGCGATTGGACAAACTCGTAGCCATTTAATTCCGGCATCATCACATCGCAAATAATCAAATCTGGCATCTCTTCTTTGGCCTTTTGCAAGCCAATCAAGCCATTCTCAGCCGTAGTTCGATAAAACCCTTCAAACCCTAAAATTGAGGCAATATTCTCGCGGACTTGAGGTTCATCTTCGACAACTAAAATCTTTTTGAGAGTAGATTGCATGATGATTTTTCCTTATGCTGCTAAAGCAAGATGTTTAAATGAAGCTACTACTGATTTTTCGTAATTTGCTGATTGGATTTGTTTCCCCTTTAAGGGACTTCCAAGTAAAAAAATATTCCATAGCAGAGGGACAAGGAAGACAAGGGGGACAAGGGGGACAAGGAAGAAAATAAGTCTAGTTGAGTAGACAAATTGGATAATTTATTTTTTGGAGTTCTTTAATTCGGAATGCAAGCCAGAGCGCGATGATGGAAGCACATAAGGCAAAAAGAATCGAGGCAATAATAAAAAGCAAATTATAGTCAGCCGTTCCCTCAAGTTTCATAGCTGACATACCGTTGTAGTGCATTGCGCCAACTCCACTTCCTAGTAAAATTCCCCCTATGACCAGATTGAAGGTTGTCTCTCGTAATAAACAATGCTCTTCCTGATGCAGCGATCGCCACCATTAGGGACAAAATAACGATAGGCAGATCGTAAAAAACTGGGACAGGGAACTGGTAAGTCAGCATAGCAATAAAGTGCATTGACCAAATTCCAATGCCCATTGCAGCCGCACCTCCAGCGAGCCAAAAAAGACGTGCCAGATTACGAGCTGCCATGATTCGTCCTGCTAGGTCGAGTGCTGTATAAGCAGCAAAGACAGCAATGCAGAATGAAAGGATCGCGAGCTGAATATCGTAGGTTGCCGTCATAATTAAACCCTGAACAATGAGAGTGGAGTTGAATTTAAAACTCTACTCTTTAACATTAGGGCTGAGAGGATTGCCCTTAAAAGAGAGTAATTCCTTAATCTCTAATGGATTTTGCCTTTGCGGTATTATTTACTTAAGTGCATCAAGAACAAATTTTTATCCGTATTGGGGGAAGTACTGGATGCTAAATACTGTTTTCGTAGAATTACTGTGAAACTTATACCAATTCGCAATTCCCTGCTTTTGGCAATGGGCTATGCTCTAAGCGCAGCTATACCGCAGGCTTTATGCAATGAAGATGGGTCAGATATGGCAAGCCTTTTGGGGTTTGAATATATTGCCTTATCTCGTTGAACCAAGAATCCTCATGCCTTTACCCGCATTTCTCACAAGCTTGACGAACTTCAGGGGCAGAGGAGCAGAGGAGCAGAGGGGCAGAGGGACACAGGAGAAAGAACTTGTACAACAACTCTCCCCTGCTCCCCTAGCTCTCTGGAGATGTGGTGAGAAATCCGGGCTTTAGGCTGAGGAGTGTCAATGAGCGAGAATTGGTATTAGCCACTTAATTTACTGACTTAGCTTTCTGGGAATTCAGTATAAGCCGAGAGACTGCTTTTGCAGAATAGGCTAGACTGAATCGTTAAACCAATCTCTAAGTAGTAAGTAAGTCGGCACAATAAAACCAAATTGTGTAAATAAAAGTAAACAAGGGTCAAACTTTTTTCCCCCTGCCCCCTGCCCCTTTTCCTCTTGTTGACCAACCCGATGTTTCTCATCTCAGTATTGTGGCTGGAAATGTTATGTTCTTGCCCCGCTCATTTCTGTTAAGGCTTGTCCTAGAAAACACGATCGCGCCGCCCATCACCGTTACCCCAGATGTGCTGGTGACAGAGGCGATCGCACTTTTGAATTCCAGTTCTTGCAACTTTGATCCCGGTATGGGCGCTAACGACTGCATAGGCTGTTTAGCTGTAGTCAGTGAAAACCAACTGGTGGGACTGTTCAGCGAACGAGTGGTGACACGTTTGGTTGCCAGTGGGCGATCGCTTGCTGGAGTCACTTTAGCAGAGGTGATTGAACCACCAGCGATCGTTTTACGGCAATCTGAGTTAACGAATCCTGATGTTGCCCTGAGCCTTTTACAAAAACACCAGATTCAGCACTTGCCGATATTAGACGACAATGGGCAGTTACTAGGGCTGCTGACCTACGAAAGTTTATGCCGTTTGCTGCAACCTGTAGAACCCGATCGGCCAGATGAGGCATCAATCGCCGCTTTGAAACTTCAGACAGAGCGATCGCAGCTTTTAATGGCAGTCTCAACGCGGATTCGGGCTTCGCTGAGTTTAGCGGAAACACTTGATGCCACGGTATCTGAAGTGCGACAGTTTTTGGGCTGCGATCGCGTGTCGATCTATCACTTTTTGGAAAATGGGCAGTTCCAGGTAGTAGCAGAGTCCCTCGCCGCCGATCAACGCTCCTTTGTCAGTGAAGAGATTTACGATCCTTGCTTTGCTCCAGATTGGGCAGATCGATATGGCCAAGGACGAGTGCGAGTAGTTTCCGATATCTATACGGCAGGGATGACCCCCTGCCATGTTGAGTTATTGGAGCATTTGCAGATTAGAGCCAAAATTCTAGTGCCGGCGATCGTTAACAACCAATTTTGGGGACTGGTTAGCGCCAGTGAGTCGGCTGTGCCGCGTGATTGGCAACCGGCTGAGGTCACATTTTTAGAACAACTTGCCATTCAGGTGGCGATCGCCATTCAACACAGCGAAACGGCGACCCGATTCCAGCAACAAGGGCAAGAGCTTATCGCATTGCTAGATCGTTCCCCTGACGTGATTTTTCGGCTCGATCGAGACTTACACTACGTCTATCTCAACGCAGCAGTAGAGGTGGAGTTGGGCTACGCGCCGGAAGCGCTGATTGGTCAACCACTGCTCGCAGCCACCCTTGCCCCAGAACATCTTGCTGAGTGGCAAACTCTCACTCAAAAAGTAGCAGCAACCAGGCAAGAACAAACGATTGAATATCAACTTCGCCTTCACTCGCGCTCCATCTGGTTTCAAACCCGTGTCGTTCCAGAATATGATATGGATGGAACCGTTACGTCGTTTTTGTGCGTGGCGCGCAATATCACCCAAAAGAAGCAAGCTGAAGCTAGACAAGCCGCCTATATCAACGTCTTGCTAGAGTGGCAAAACCGCCATCATGCTGCCCAGCTAGCTACTAAACAAGTGCTGTATGAATGGGATACATCCTCCGATCGCATGATGTGGGGCATCAATGCCGAGCAGGTGTTTGGCTATAGCGCCTCTGAAATGCCCCAGACATCAGCCGATTGGTTTGCCAGCATTCATCCAGAGGATGAGAAACGGGTGCAAACGGCCGCCGCAGAGTATTTTGAACGTCAGGGACATCTCTACTTGCAATATCGGTGGCAACATCAGGCTGGGCATTACATCTGGATTGAAACTCAGGCACAGTTTTTTGCAGATGCTAACGGCAACTTAACTCAGATTATCGGGTATGTCACTGATATTAACGAGAAAAAAAGGTTAGAAGCCGAACGCACGCAGCTAGAAACTGCCCTCAGAGAAAGCGAAGCCCAACTCCGACAAATTTTTGACAATAGTCAGGATGTGTTTTTTCTCAAATCCCTCGATGGTAAGCAGATGATTTATACCAGCCTAGCCTGGGAATATCTTTACCAAACGCCGTTGCAGCAAACCTATGACAATCCTCAAGCTTGGCTCGATTTTATTCATCCAGATGATCGCGATGGCGTAGTCACGTTTAACCAGCAAGCTTGTCAAGGGAAAGAGGTTTGCTCCTTTGCCTATCGGATTATCCGTCCCGATAACTCCATTCGCTGGCTCTGGAACCGCAGCTTTCCGATTCGCAACGAAGCCGGAGAAATTTACCGTCTTGCTGGGGCCAACATCGATATTACTGAGCAAAAAAAACTGGAACTGGAATTAAGCGTAGTCAAAGAACGCTATCAACTCGCCATTCGGGGTATCGGCGAAGGAGTGTGGGATTGGGATCTTGTCAGCGATCGCGTCATTGCCAGCGATCGCTATTGGGAAATTTTAGGCTACCCATCCCCAGCCAAAAACGCCTGGAAGTTTGCCGATGAGATGCTTAGGGAAGAGATCCATCCCGACGATCTCGATCTGATGCAATTAACCCTAAAAGGCCACCTTGAAGACCATTTGCCCTATGAAGTAGAATTTCGCAGACGTAAGCAATCAGGTGAGTATATTTGGTGTCGTTCTCGTGGAGAGGCAATCCGGGATCAAACTGGCAAGCCGATTCGCATGGTGGGAGCGATCGCAGATATCACAGAACGGAAAGTAATGGCAACTGCTCTACAAGCTAGTGAAGAAACCTTACGCCTGGTGGTCAATACAGTTCCGGGAGTGGTTTATACCTATTGCCGTTGTGTGGATGGAACGAAAAGTTTTCGATTTATTAGCCAAGGTATTATCAAGCTTTGCGATCGCACCCCAGAGGAAATCCTCAACGACTCCCAAGTGCTTTGGCATCTCATCGTTCCAGAGGATGCAGAGAGGATGCGGGATTTGATTGACCAATCTGCTGCAATGCTCACTCCTTGGACGGCGGAGTTTCGCCTGATAACTGCTAGCAAAGTCTTAAAATGGGTTTTTGGTCATTCCATCCCCTCCCGACAAGCAGATGGTAGCATTATTTGGCACGGCATTCTAATTGATATTAGCGATCGCAAGCACGCCGAAGCCAAACTGCGTCAACAGGAAGAATTTCTCCGTAGCATCTACACAGGAGCAGAACTGGCGATTTTTGTGATTGAGGTGAGCATAGATCAAGAATTTCGCTTCCTGGAATTCAACCCTGTGGCTGAACGATATGGCTCAGTTACCTGCGAAGAAATTCAGGGTAAAACGCCAGAGGAAGCATTTGGTGAGGCGGTCGGTTCAGCAATCCGGCAAAAGTATGTCCTATGTCTAAAATCGGGTCAGAAGATCAGCTATGAAGAATATATTTCTTTTCCAGGGGGTTCAATTTGGGCGCTCACCAACCTATTTCCAATCCGGAGCGAAGCGGGAAATATCCATCGCATCATTGGTACAGCTATTAATATCAACGATCGCAAACAGGCTGAAGCCGCTCTGCGAACGAGTGAACAAACCTTAAGTCAGGTCATGAATACCGTGCCTGGAGCGGTTTTTAAATATCGGCGGTCGGCGGATGCGGCAGATGGTTTTGTATTTATCAGCCAGGGCATTGTCGATCTGTATGAGCATACACCGGAGGAAATCCTCAACAATGGACGAATCGCCTGGGATATCGTCCTACCCGAAGATATGGAGCAGATGAGTGCTTCGAGAGACCGAGCGGCAGCAACCCTCGATCCGTGGGAAATGGAGTTTCGCATCCGAACTGCCAGCGGTGTCTTGAAGTGGATTTTAGGACATTCTATCCCCTCCCAAGAAGAGGATGGCAGTATTGTCTGGTGTGGCATTTTCACCGATATTAGCGATCGCAAACAAGCCGAGCTAGAACGCCAGCGCAGCGAAGCTCTGCTTCAGGCATTGATCGCCGCATCTCCAGTTGGGCTAACCCTGTTCGATCGGGAACTGCGCTACCTCTATGGCAACGAGGCATTAGCCAAAATCAACGACCTGCCATTAAGTAAGCATTTGGGACGCACCTTATGGGAAGTTTTTCCGGAAATGGCATCTCAGTTTGCTCCCATGCTGCTCCAGGTTATAGAAACCCAAGTACCAATTATAAATATGGAGTTTAGCGGTGAGGTCAGGCCGGGTGTATTTCGCAGCGCAATCTCCAATCACTATCCCGTTTGTTTACCCAATGGGGAAGTAATCGGCGTTGGCGTATCCGTGATGGACGTAACCGAACTTGTCCAGGCACAACAAAAACTGAGGGAAAGTGAAGCCTGGTTCCGTACCCTAGCAGACAACATTTCTCAGTTTGCCTGGATAACTGACGAACATGGCTGGATTGAATGGTATAATCAGCGCTGGTTTGACTACACAGGCACCACACTGGCAGAAATGCAGGGCTGGGGATGGCAGCAGGTACATCACCCCGATCATGTCGATCGGGTAGTGAAGAAAATTAGCCACTGCTTTGAAACAGGCGAAATCTGGGAAGATACCTTTCCCTTGCGTGGCCGAGATGGGCAGTATCGGTGGTTTCTCTCTCGTGCTATTCCCATCCGAGATCAACAGGGTAGGGTGTTGCGGTGGTTTGGCACCAATACAGACATCACCGAACAAAAACAAACCGAAGTTGCTCTGCGAACAAGCGAGCAAATACTGCGTCAACTTACTAATATGGTGCCTGGAGCCGTCTATAAATATCAGCGCTTGCCGGATGGGTCAAACAACTTGATCTTTATGAGCGAAGGTATTGTCGATTTGTATGAATATACGCCAGAGGAACTCCTCAAGGATATACAAATCGTGTGGGATATTATTTTGCCAGAAGATATAGAAAAAATCGGCGCTTCCATCGATCGATCGGCTGCAACGCTCGAAGCATGGGAGATGGAGTTTCGCATCAGAACTCCTAGCGGCATCTTGAAGTGGATTTCAGGACATTCTATTCCCACTCAGGAAGAAGATGGCAGTATTATTTGGTTTGGCATCCTCACAGATATTAGCGATCGCAAACAAGCCGAGCTAGCACTTCAAGCAAGCCAACGGCGTTATCTAAACTTGGCTGAACTATCACCAGTTGGCATTTTCCACACCGATCCGAACGGAGACTGTAAATATGTCAATTCCCGCTGGTGTCAACTAGCAGGGCTATCCTTCAACGAGGCAATGGACATCGGGTGGAAACGAGCATTGCACCCCGAAGACCGCGATTGGGTCTTTCTCAACTGGCAGAGAGCTACCCAATCTCAGACTCCCTTTTTAATGGAGTGTCGCTTTCAGAGACCAGATGGAAAGGTGCATTGGCTGATCTGTCTGGCGATCGTTGAAAGTGATACCTCTGGCAACGTAATTGGCTATATAGGAACTATCACTGACATCACTGAGCGCAAATACTCTGAACAAGCTTTGCAAGAAAGCGAACAACGCTACCGCGACCTGGCAGAAGCAATGCCCCAGATGGTCTGGTTGGCAGATGAAACAGGTGCCGTTAACTACTTTAACCAACGCTGGTATGACTACACGGGGCAAAGTCAAGCTCAGGCAATGGGATTGGGCAAAGCAGCAGCGATTCATCCCGATGAGCGCGATCGCACCCTCCAGCAATGGGAAGAAGCGATCGCCACTGGCAGTTTATTTGAGAGCGAATATCGCGTCCGCGATCGTCAAGGACTGTACCACTGGTTTCTGGCACGGGGAATACCAATCCAAAACCAATCAAGAGAAATTACAGGCTGGGTAGGCACAGTTACTGATATCGATGACTTTAAACGCGCTCAACTGGCACGCAAACAAGCCGAGCTGGCTTTGCAAGCTTCAGAGGCAAAACTGAATGATGTGTTGAACAGTGCAGGTGCGTCAATTGGGCATTTTCGATATTATCCAAATGGTTTTTGGGAAACTGATTATCACTCTAAGGGATGCGAACGAGTGTTTGGCTATCGACCAGAGGAATTTCTGGCGGAAGTTTGGTTATCAAACATTGTCCCAGAAGATTGGGCAGTCATACAGGAGCGGATGCAGGCGGCGATTAAAGCCGAGAGAGAAACCACACTTGAGTATCGTTTTTATCATCCAGATGGCTCGACTCGATGGGTTTTAGATACGCTGACATCTCGCTGGAATGAGAGCAATCGCTGCTGGGTTGTAACGGCAATTGGTACAGATGATAGCGATCGCAAACACGCAGAACTGGCACTACAACAGCTTAATCAGGAGCTAGAAGCCAGAATCGCTCGCCGCACAGCAGCATTGAGTGAGAGTGAGGTGCGCTATCGGTCTTTGTTTGAACAGGCAGCTGTCGGCATTAGCCAATCTCACCCATCAGGACGTTATATCCAAGTCAATCAACGCTTTTGTGAACTGACTGGCTATACTCAATCTGAGCTACTGGATATGTCTTGGCAAGACTTGATCCATCTAGAAGATTTAGAAGTAATCCAAGGTGAGTTGGCTCATTTACATCACGGTGAGTTGGCATCAATAACCCTTGAAATCCGCTATATCCGCAAAGATCGTCGGCTACAATGGGTTAGTCTTACAGTATCGATGCTATATAATGCTGCGGGTACACTCATTGGTGACTTGGCGGTGGTGGAAGACATTAGCGATCGCAAGCATATTGAGCAACAACTCCAAAACAGCGAAAAGCGCCTCAAAAAAATCATTTCTAAGACAGTTGATGGCATCCTGATTCTAAATTCCCAAGGACAGATTCTTTTCAGCAATCCGGCTGCCGATCTAATTTTCAATTGCCAAAAAGCAGACTACCAGGGTGCAGATTTAGGAATTTCCATCACGCTCCAAAAGACGTTTGAACTGGAGATTCCGCAACCCACTGGCAGGGTGACTACAGTTGAAGTGCGCGTTGAGGAAATTACCTGGCAGAATCATCAAGCCTTTCTAGCCGCAATCCGAGATATTAGCGATCGCAAGCAAGCTGAGATGGCGCTGCAAGCGAGTGAGCTTTCCTATCGCACCCTGGCTGAAAACCTACCGGGAATTGTCTACAAGCTGTATCCTGCTGAAAATAATACATTTGTTTTTTTTAACGACCGCTTAACGGCGTTATTCCACCTTGACCCCCTGGATCTCGCCAATCAAGGCAATCTCTGTCCAGTCAACTCGCTGATTGTACCAGAAGACCGCGATCGCGTTATCGAAGTCATTCAAGGGGCGATCGCCAATCAACAGCCCTTTCAGGTCGAATATTCCATTTACATCCCCGCAACCCAAGAAAAGCGATATTTGCTCGAACAAGGCAGCACCGTAACTGATGACATTGGACAAGCTCTGCATATCGTTGGCATTATTTTTGATGTCACCCAAATCAAACAAACTGAGGAAAAACTCCGGAAAATTAACGAACAACTGACTATTGCCAATGCAGAACTAGCCCGTGCGACTCGCCTCAAAGACGAATTTCTGGCGAATATGAGCCACGAACTTCGTACCCCCCTCAACTCCATCTTGGGACTGTCTGAAGTCTTGCAAGAAAGAACATACGGGAATTTAACCGAGCAACAACACCATACCTTAACCACAATTCAAACCAATGGGCAACATTTATTAGAACTAATTAATGACATTCTCGATCTAGCCAAAATCGAATCCGGTAAGCTAGACCTACAAATAACACCCGTTTCAGTGGAGCAACTTTGTCGCAGCACAATTCCTTTTATCCAACAGCAAGCCTTCAAAAAGCAAATTAGTTTTACCCTCGAACTGTCTCCCAATCTGCCTGACATTGAGTTAGACGAACGACTGATACGCCAGGTATTAATCAACCTGCTGACCAATGCCATCAAGTTTACACCCAATGGTGGTGCTGTCATCCTCAAAGTGCAAGGCAATGCAGCCGAACAAACAATCAGCTTCAGCGCCATCGATACGGGCATTGGCATTGCTCCAGAAAACATTGACAAATTGTTTCAGCCCTTTGTTCAAATCGATAGCAGCTTATCTCGGCGTTATGCTGGTACGGGGTTAGGTTTAGCCTTAGTCCGGCGCATTATCGAGCTACACAAAGGCTCCGTGAAAGTTCGCAGCACTGTCGGTCAAGGCAGCGAATTTATAGTGATACTTCCCTGGAAACAGGTCAATCAGCCTAACTCAGATAAGCCTGTCCATCGCACCACTGCTATTGCCGAAATTGCTTCACCCTTCTTACTTGTAGAAACAAAAAATACAGCAGAGAATGTAGTAAAGAAACCTGTTGTTCTCTTGGTAGACGATAACCTCGATAACATCGAGACGCTACAAGCTTATTTAGAATTGAAAGGGTTTAACATTGTGGTTGCCCGCAATGGTTTGCAAGCGATTCATCTCACCCAAATGCAGTCTTTCAACTTGATTTTGATGGATATTCAAATGCCAGATATGAATGGACTAGAAGCGATTCGCCAAATTCGATCGCAGGAGCAATACAAGCACACTCCCATTTTGGCGGTAACGGCTTTAGCCATGTCGGGGGATAAAGAAAAGTGTTTAGCCGTTGGAGCGAATGATTATTTGACCAAACCCATCAGTCCCATCCATCTCGTCAACACGATGAAGAAATATCTCCAGTTGTGCTAACTGAATATGTCTGGTAGTGATATCATGTCCGGCTAATCAGTTGCGTCTATTAAAGTTATTTTGAAGGCTAGTACAGCACGGCGTAAATAAAGCAACCATTAGTAACAGACAAAAAGCTTACAATAAGAGCTTTTGCGCCTTCTGCCCTCTGCCTCTGTACTTCTGCCTTCATTTACTAAGAGTATAATCAATTTGGCTCAGTCTGGTTTACGCTTTGGGGTTGTTCGTGCATGAGTGAATTTGAAATAGTGAATCAAGAACTGACGATTCTATTAGTGGATGACGAACCCGATAATTTTGAAGTTATCAGCGGCATTCTATACAATTGTGGCTATCGTTTGGGATATGCATCGAGTGGTGTTAGTGCCTTAGAACGGCTACAAAGAAGTCAGCCCGATTTGATTTTGCTTGATGTGATGATGCCAGGGTTGAATGGCATTGAGCTGTGCCGTCGCATCAAGACTAATCCAAATTGGAAGCATATTCCGATCGTTATAGTCACTGCATTGAATGGGAAAGAAGATTTAGCCCGTTGCCTCGAAGCTGGCGCAGATGATTTTCTCAGTAAACCTGTAAGTGCATTAGAGTTACGCGCCAGAATTCGCTCGATGCTCCGCATTAAGCAACAGTATGATGCCCTCAAAGCTTCTCTACAAATGCGATCGGACATGGCAAATATGATTGTACACGATTTGCGTAATCCTCTGACTAACATTGTTTTGTCTTGTGAAATACTCAGCCGAGCGAATTTGCCAGAGCAATGTCAAATTCGGATCGATCGCATAAAAATAGCGGAACAACAGTTGCGATCGCTAACCGAAAGCCTACTGCTCATGGCAAAACTAGAGTCAGGAAAAATGCTCGTGAATCTGGAGACAATCGAGCTGAATCGCCTGATTGATAGTTGTATCAGCGATATACAGGCGATCGCCAATCAAAAAATGATTCAGATAATTTCCCACCTCCCAGAACCCGAAAGACCGATTTACGCCGATAAGCTCGTGATGCGTCGAGTTTTAGACAATTTATTATCAAATGCAATTAAATTTTCTCCGTCTAAAAGTCAAGTTACGGTGCAAGTCAATTATTTAGACGAGCTGACAACCCAGATTCGAGTGATTGATATGGGTGTTGGAATCAGTGACGAACTCAAGCAAAAAGTCTTTGAAAAGTATGAAATTGGGACTCTGATGAAAAACATTGAGCAAGTTGGCTTGGGCTTGGCATTTTGTCAGATGGCGATCGAAGCTCATGGCGGCAAAATCTCAGTAAAAGATAATCAGCCTCAAGGGTCAGTCATTTTAATAGAAATCAGCAATCTCCTTCCAGGAGCAAAACACGCTTATTTTTGAAACAGGGCGATCGCTCGATTGAAGATTAGAGCTTGAACAATAAGGAATAATCAGAAGTTTTGCCGTACAAAATAATACGTTATCAAGAGAAAAATGGCTATACTTTCTTCAAAGCTAGGTGATATGAGATATTGCTAGTAGTCATACGAATTTGCAATTCAAAAATCCTTACTTGATAAGAGTTTCCAGTTTTGGATCTGTTTCAGGATTTTAGTGAATTGGTATCACAGAAGTTTATTGTCAAAAACTCTGGTTGTATAAAAATAAAAAGCAGAGCGTTGATAACCGTATTGTAAGTTTAAGTCAACCATATACGTCCGAATGGCACTAAGAAAAGCGGGGAAAATCGTGGAATGTGCCGCAAAACTGTCTGCTAGTTGCTTTGATGAATATGTATTTTTTAGACTATATTTAGACTATCTTAGTTAAGATAACTTTAATGAATAAAGAAACTTGAAAACACTTTTTAGTCACCTTGAAAAACTTAGTACACTAAGGTATAAATATAGACACCCTTTCAAAAGCCCAAAATAAAGGCTTTTTGACTTTTGATCCTTCGACTACCCTCAAGGTCAACTTTTGACTTCCAACGTAGCGGTACTAGTTATTGTCCAGAATCCGTTGATGTTGACAAAAATTATCGCACCAGAGAAAATTCAGTTTATGAAAACAAGGAGATATTAGAAGTACTGGTTCACCTTTGAGCAGACTCCAGAAGACTGTAGTAACGAAAAAAAGAAGCAAATTTTAGAATTCCAAATATTGGTTTTCAAACTGGCGACATTGTTAAAGCCATAGTTAATAGCGGCAAGAAAATAAGCATCTATGCCGGACGTTTGCTTTGTCGAAAATCTGGAAGCTTTGATATTTCAACTAAAAACGGTCGTGTTGCGGGAATCAGTCACAAATACTGTTTAGCAATTCATAAACTGGATACAGTTATGCGTTTTAAGACGGCGTTTGTTGACTTTTTTATTATGTTTTCAGTAAGCCCTAAATATTATGGATAATCCAAAAATTCTGGTTGTAGAAGACGAAGTTCTGATTGCGAGAGAATTAGAAACCAATTTAATGAGTCTGGGCTACACCATAGTCGGAATTGCAGGGAATGGAGCAGAGGCGATTGCCAAGGCGGCAGAACTTCAGCCTGACTTGATTTTGATGGATATTATGTTACCGGGAGAAATCGACGGTATTGAGGCGGTAGAGCGCATTCATCAGACTGCTCCAATTCCGGCGATCTATATCTCTGCCTACGATGATGAAACTATTTTGGAACGGGCAAAAGCAACCCACCCCCTTGCTTATCTGATCAAACCCTTCAACGAGCGCGTCCTGAGAACAACTATTGAGATTGCGTTGGCATTGCACACAGCTGAATCCGAGATCGGAAAAGCGATCGAGATAGCTCAAAGGCAAACCAAGGCTGAAAGCCAACCCAAGCAACAGCAATTAAATCCTTTGTTTCAAAACTATTTGGGCATGGTAGTGCATGAAATAGGCAACTCTATCAGTGTGATTCAGGTCAGTGCCGAACTATTGAATGAATTTGAGGCTCCACCCTTGGTAAAGCAGCGTGCCATTGAGCGTATTCAGAATGCGGCGCTCCGTATGAACTGGTTACGCGAGGATTTACTGGTTCTGGTGCAAACCGGAACAAATCAGTATCAGCTGCAACTGACTGAGATTGAGTTGTTGAGTACGGCTCAACAATTAATCGAAATAGTGACAGTACAACAACGGCAAGATCGATTGCGGCTGCTGAGTCAGCAAGAGACGCTTGTTGCCTTCATGGATGAACGATTGCTGAATTATCTGTTAAAGAATTTGTTGTTAAATGCTCTGAAATATTCGCCTGAAGATACGTCGATTTTACTCCTGCTCGATCGGCAAGCAGATCGAGTTGAAATTGAAGTTCGAGATCGAGGTATTGGGATTCCAGCCGATTATTATCCTAATATTTTTCAGCCGTTTCACCGAGGCAGTAATGTAGCTGATATTCCAGGCACGGGCTTGGGTTTAGCAATTGTGAAGCGCTGTGTTGATTTGTTGCGGGGAGACATTACTTTCGACAGCGAAGTTGGTAAAGGTACAACGTTTAGGGTAACTTTGCCTGTAACCAGACCGTCGAGTGAACAAAAAATCTCTGTTGATACTGGCGTTCGGTAAATTTGAGTTCAAAGCGCGTTCCTGGTTGGCAACTAAATTGGCTAACTTCTTTTAATTAGTTACGAGAAGCCGTATGGAAACAGTTAGATAAATTAACTGCTCAATTTAAATCTATTGCTGGCTGGAATTTTATTTTGGAAGCGTTATTTGTATCAGGCTTTTCGTGAAATGGTATAAGTCCAATGATTATTGTTTTGTTTGGAAGTCCGCCGTTTGCGGAATTGGCTTTCTGGAGTTTAACTAAAAATCCCATTGGCGATCGCTTGCGTGGCTGCTTGGCTGGTCAACGGTTTAGAGAACAAGTAACCCTGTCCCAACTTACAATTCAATTCTTTTAATTTTTCCAGTTGAACTGAGGTTTCTATTCCTTCTGCCACGATGTTAATATCCAGGCTGTCAGCCAGGGTAATAATAGCTTTAATGACGGCATTTTGGCCATCTTCATCAATCTGGCTAGTAAAAGAGCGATCGATTTTCAGCGTTTCAATTGGGAACTGATGCAAACAGTTCAAGCAGGAGTATCCCGTGCCGAAGTCATCAATACATAACTGAATTTGCAGCGATTTCAGCGATTGGAGGACTTGACTGTTATCCTCTGTCATTTCTAACAGATAACTCTCAGTCACTTCTAATTTTAAGTACTCACCTGACAAATGGGAGTGCTGCAATATTTCTGCCAACCGTTGACTAAAGTCAATTCGATTCAATTGCAAGGCGCTGATATTGACATTCATAATCAAGTCAGCGTGTTGAGGAAACTGTTGTTGCCAACTTCGCAGTTGCTCGCAGGCTTCTTGGAGAATCCACCAGCCCAACTCCTGAATTAGCCCCTTTGCTTCCGCGATCGCAATAAACTGAATCGGTGGTATGAGTCCTTTTTCAGGATGATGCCAGCGAATCAATGCTTCAAACCCTATTAACTGATTTGTAAACAAATGAACAATCGGTTGATAATGCAAGCAAAATTCTTGCTGTTTACCCGAATATGTGCTTTTTAAAATCGCTCGTCTCAAGTCTGTTTCTAACTGTAACTGCTCGGAAAGATGGACTCGTATTGCCGGATCGAACACAGTATATCCGCTGCTTGCTGTTCTGGCATGATGCATTGCTAAAGAAGCATCTGCAAGCAGATCGATGGCGTTGCTATAGTTAAATTGGCTGTGCGTAATCCCGATACTTATGTTGTTGAATACTTCACAACTTCCTAAATCTAATGCCTGTTTCAAGCTTTGTTGATGAAATTGTTCGGCTAGCTTGGTTGCCGTCGATAGATGCTGAAGGTTTTCTAGAATAATAATAAATTCGTCACAGCCAAAATAGGCGAGGAACTGCTCAGGTGCAAGGATTTGCTCCAGTTGAGTAGCTACAGTTTGCAGCAAGCGATCGCTCATCAGTTGCCCAAAAGCATCATTGATTTCCTTAAAGTTATCTAAACCCACAAATAACACGGCATACTGAGAGGTTGTATTTGTGGGTGTCTGTTGAGTTAACCGATTAAGTTGCTCGATTAAGTACGCTTTGTTGGGTAAGTTGGTCAACGAATCCCAAAGTGCACAGTGCTGCTGCGCCTGGAATGCCGCTTCTTGCTTGGCGAGTCGGGCGGCGATCGCTGCTAATAATTCATCGACACCAAAGGGTTTCGTCAAATAATCGTCTGCACCGAGATTCATACCCTGACGAATATCTTCATGGGTGCTTTTAGCTGTTAAAAAAATAAAGGGGACTAATGCCGTATCTAGATTCTGCCTTAATGTCGATAGCACCTCGTAGCCATTTGCGCCTGACATCATCACATCGCAGAGAATTAATTCGGGATGCTGGGACTGAGCTAAAAAAATCCCTGTTTGACCGTCTTCGGCTTCCACGACCTCAAAGCCTTCTGCTTCTAAAATATCAAGAATTTCTTCGCGCAATGAAACTTCATCTTCAATGACTAATATTTTGGACATATTAAGTAAGTTGGCACAAGAAAACTAAAAATGGATTACCTTCATTGAAAGTCGCGGGAAACTCAATCGAATTGTGGGTGGAGAGGGATAGCCGCCCGCCTACTTGGGGCATTGGGCATTGAGCATTGAGGAGGCAGTGCTTTGTGCTTTGGGCGGGTTTCCGGACTTGTAGCAACTGCCGTCATTAGTGGCTCTTTTCCATGCCCCATGCCCCATCCCCCATGCCCAAAAACTTCACCCACAAAAGGATGGAGTTTTTCATTTATTAGGAGCCAAGGTAGTAGGCGGATTAGTCTCAATCGGTAGTTGAAGCGTAAACTGAGTCCAACCCGCTTTACTACTAATTTGAACTTTACCGTTCAGTCGTTTAGCCAATTTCTCAACCAGTGTTAAGCCTAGACCATTGCCGCCTTGCTGCCAGCGATCGCTCTCTGGAACTCGATAAAACGGTTGGAACAGATTGGGAATGAACTTATCGGGAATCTCTGCTTCGTTGCTAACAATAAGCATAATCATCTGACCATCTGGATTTATTGCCTCGGATGCAGTCAAATCACAACGAGCTTCTAAAACAATTTTGCCACCGGGAGCAGTGTATTTACAGGCATTGTTAAGCAGTTCGCTCAAGATGCGCTTGAAATCTGCGGCATCGATTACAGGCATTGGCAAATAAGGTGGAATGTTGCTCCAGAGAGTTTGTTGGCGTTTTCGAGCCTGGGTTTTGAATGGTTCGACGATCGCAGGAATCCAGGTTTGTAAATTCAATTTTTCGGGTTGCAAAGGACGTTCGTTTGCGCCTAAATAATGCAAATCGAGCAAGTCATCGATCAGATGAATTTCGCGGTAACACTCTTGTTGCAAGCGATCGATGTAGCGTTGCGTTTGCTCTGGGTTAACAGCTTGTTGCAAGAGTTTCAACGCCATCATTATATTAGTCGCTGGGCCTCGTAATTCCTGTGATGCAGTCCCAATAAACTCGTCTTTAAGCAAATTGGAGTGTTGAAGCTGGGTAACTTTCTGATGAATCTGGACGATTGTTGCTTGTTTAGTCAATCGACTTGTAATCGCGTTAAGCAACTCATCCATCCTAAAGGGTTTTGTCAAATAATCATCTGCGCCTAAGTCCATTCCCTGCCGAACATTTTCGCGGGTCGCTTTAGCGGTGAGGAAAATGAAAGGAATCAGTGCTGTGTCCGGATTTTGTCTCAGTCCCGATAACACTGCATACCCATCAGATCCGGGTAGCATTACATCGCAGAGGATCAGGTCAGGGAAGTTTGTTTGAGCTGAATCCAGCCCCTCTAACCCGTCTTCTGCTCCCATTACATCAAAGCCCTCAGATTCTAAGATATCGAGGATTTCTTCGCGTAATGATGGCTCATCTTCAATTACCAGGATTTTGGTCATGAATTTGCTCTACTAAAGCAATTGGCAAGGTTACTCTAATTAAAGTACCCTGATTCATTTGACTAGTAACATTGATTACACCTTGACACTCTTCCACAAATTGCTTAACAATTGCTAACCCTATGCCCGTCCCAGGCAAATTGCCAACATTGCTACCGCGATAAAACGGAATGAATAATTTGTCCTGGTCTTCTAGGGGAATGCCAATACCCCAATCTTGAATAGAGAATGTTACATGTTCGGGAGCAAAAATCAAGTCAAACATCACCTTTCCAGAGTCAAGAGAATATTTAATCGCATTGGAGAGTAAGTGGGTGAGTATGAGTTCCAGCACAGTTGGATCTAAGTAAATTTGCTGACTATTGCCCTGACTTTCAAAGATAATTGGGTGTTCGCTGGTGGTTAATGTGGCAATTAATTCTTGACAGAACTTTTCTAAGTTCAACGGTACGGGGTTGAGTTTAGCTTGATGTGCCCCCGAACTGTTCATAACCAGCATATCGTTGAGCAACTCAGTCATGCGCTGTACTCCAGCAATGATGCGATTGTAGCGAATCTGGTTTTTTTCTGGAGTCCATTGATGAGCATAGCGTTTTAACGTCTCTGTTGCTACCAAAATCACACTCAGAGGTGTCCGGAATTCATGGGAAACCATCGTGATGAATTCAGACTTGAGTTGGTGCAATTCTCTTGCTTGCTGCAAAGCTTGTTGCATGGCGGCTTCTGCTCGTTTGCGATCGCTAATATCTCGGAGAATGCAGACTGTTCCTCCATGCGGTAACAATGAGATTGACAGTTCTTGGTCAAAGGGTTGACTATTACATTTATAACCAACGGTTTCTCCTCGCCAAAATTTCCGTTGCTGTAGACTTTGCTCAATTTCGCCCCTCAAGCCAGCTTGTTGATTCGGGTGATAGTGAATTTTCCAATTGGTTTGTAGCAGGAGACTGGAATCTTTGTAACCGTAAATTTTGGAATATGCTTCGTTGACATACACATAGTTCCATTGGGCATCTAAAATGGCAATTCCTTCACTTGATACGGCGATCGCCACTGACTGTTGATGCATGATCTGTTGCATTCGCGATCGCTCGATGGCATAGTGAATGGAGCGAATCAGGGCATGGGTGTTAATTTGCCCTTTGACGAGATAATCTTGTGCGCCTTGCCGCACTGCTTCTAAAGCGATCGCTTCGTCTTTGAGGCTGGTGAGTACGATAATCGGCAAGGTTGGAGCTGCTGTATGGAGTTGGGCGATCGTCTCTAAACCATGAGCATCGGGCAGGGACAGATCGGACAAAATCACATTAAAACTGTGGCAACGCAGTTTTTCGAGGGCTATTCTCAGTTTTTCTACGACTGTCACCTTCCAACTAGTTCGATCTGTGTTTTCCAGAAATTCTTGTAATATATCTGCATCTTCTAGGCTATCTTCAATTAATAGAATTTGTAGAGAATCATTCTTCGTCATGAGTTTTGCCCATAGTGATGCCAAAACCTATCTTAAAAGAGATATCCCCAAAATAGTAACATTCTGCCATAGAAGAACTTTCAAGAGCTTTTTTGACAAAAATAGATAGTGACATATTGAATTATATTGAATACAATACTAAAGCAACAAAACGTTTAATTATTTTGAAGTACGAACAGTTACAACAATTAATCCAAAATGCAGAACAATTGCACCAGGCAGGAAAAACGAAAGTTATTACAATCTAAAAAAGATAGAATAATCCTAAATACTACTAGCAAAAATATTCACGTTTTTACTAGATTAAAATTAATATATAGCTTCATTTTTCGTTTGATAAACCAACCCTCAATCCCTAATCCCCAATCCCCGGTCCCTTTTACAGAATTGGATCTATAGCGATACTTGCGGCGGTCGTAGCCATTGCTTCTTTCTCATGTAAGTAGAAAACAGTAATAATCGAAATCTGATACTAACTTAATAAGCTATTCTTAATACGATTATTTAAGAGTTTATTAACAAAATGCGTTAGCCCTAATCAGTACCTTAGCCAATTTACGAGGATGATTTGATGTCCAAACTCCCATTTCTCCGAAACTGGGCAAAAACAATAAGTCCTAAAAATTCCTTTCAGGTTTCCCGCAAGGTATTTTTTAGCGTATTGCCCAGTACATAAAGGTTCTGACAGTTCAAGCTACCTTTTCAGCTAAAAGCTTATATATGGGTCATTTTGCCAGTTTTTGCCAAAATTTTTGTAGGCTCTTATTTTGGCAAAGGTATTGCTTAATACAAGGGCTTTGAATGCACCAGAGGTTATCTAAAGCCTACTATACAACTTTGGGAAACTTAACAGCCGCCAGCCAAAAAAATTCAATCGAACGAATCACCTTAGCAAATTCTTCTAGACCGACAGGTTTGGTTACATAACAATTGACGTTGAGTGCGTAAGTTCGCAAAATATCTTCATCAGCCGCAGAGGTTGTTAAAACCACAACCGGGATCAACTTCAGATCGGGATCGGTTTTCAGTTCCGCTAAAACTTCTCGACCATCTTTTCTCGGGAGATTCAAATCCAGTAAAATCAAATCTGGACGAGGTACATTGGCATAATCGTCCTGCCGCCGCAAAAATTTTAGGGCTTCAACACCATCCTCCACCACATGAATTCGGTTGAGAACTTTAGCATCGCCCAGGATTTCAATCGTTAAATCGGCATCTTCCGGTGAATCTTCGACTAAAAGGATTTCAATAGGTTCAATCGGGTGAGAGTCTTTGCTCATTGGGAGTTTTCTTTTTTTATGGGAATTGTAAACCAGAAAACAGATCCTTTCCCTACCTCTGATTCCATCCAGATATTTCCGTGGTGACGCTCAACAATTTTCTTACAAATGGCTAAACCCAGTCCTGTGCCAGAATATTGGCGACGGGTATGTAAGCGCTGAAAGATGATGAAGATACGCTGTGCATATTGCGCTTCAATCCCAATCCCATTATCCTGCACTGCAAATAGCCATTTGTTATCTTTTTGGGTTGCACTGATGTGAATTTGAGGTGGCTGTTCTTGACGATATTTAATCGCGTTGCTGATTAAGTTTTGTAATAAACGGCTAAATTGCTCTTTGTCGGCTTCGATCGTTGGGAGGCGATCGCGCGTGATGGTGGCGTGGCTTTCAGCGATCGCAACATGGAGTGTCTGAATCACTTGGTCAACTATCCGATCGCAATCGGTTGAAACTAATCGAAAATCGCAACGACCGACTCTGGAATATGATAGTAAGTCTTCAATTAGTGCTTGCATTCGAGTCGCAGCATTGACAATATAAGTGATGTATTTATTGGCTTTCTCATCTAACTGTTTTTGATATTTCTCTGCCAGTAGTTCGGTATAGCTGACAATGACCCGCAAGGGTTCCTGTAGGTCATGGGAAGCAACATAGGCAAACTGCTCTAACTCTTGATTAGATCGTTGCAGTTCGTTTTCGGTTTGCTGGCGCTGTTCCACTTCATTTTGTAGTTGCCGAATCGTTTTCGTTAGCTCTTCTGTGCGTTGAGCCACTCTTATTTCCAGTGCTTGATTGAGTTGTTCAAGGGTCTGATTTGCAATTTCTAGTTGAGCCGGACTGGGTAATGTTAAAGCTTTAGGAGTTAACAAAATCAGCGTCAGTGCTGCATGGAGAGAGACGATCGCTGTCACTGCTTTCATTCCTCCTGTCAGCCAGTATACTGGATGCCACAGCGTCCAGATTTCTAGCAGATGAGTGGTTCCACAACAAACAATGAAGGCTCCAAATAGCCAAAAAGCCCCACGAAAAGGGATATCTGAGCGTTTATAAGACAAGTAAATCAGAAAGATGGGAATGGAATAGTAAGCCAGGGCAATTAACGCATCTGACATTCCATGCAACCAAACTAACCTTGGCTGCCAAAGGTAGCAATGTCCATGCGGTATATAGTCGGATGAAAAAAATGCTTGTAAAAATGCTTTCATCTTTTTAGCTATTAGCGAATGGTTATGTGTGTAGGACTTACGCAAAAAACCTCTCTAAGTCTTATTACCAACGAAGTTCCAATACCTGCGCCAAGCCGCAAAGCGTCTACAGCAAAAGCAGCCGCTCCGGCTTCTCTGTGTTTTCTGCATCCTTTGAGATTTAATTTTACATTACCTGTGCGTAAGTCCTGGTGTGGTCTAAGAGTAAAGGAGGACTAAGAATACTCATAAATAACCATAATCTTATTTCATTAGACTCATAGGCACTGCGGCTTAACAATTAAAATGTGTAAATAATTACTTATAAAATTGCTAAAATTGCGGTTTATGCTGAAATAAATAATAGCACCCTGAGAAAATTACTGAGATTGGGATGGGTAAGTTCAGTAAAAGCGTAAAACTACAGATCGCACCCTTGTTTAAGGTGATTGGTTGCTAAAAAGATTACTGAGTTCGGGATGAGTAAGTTCATGAAACCCGTAGAGCTACGAATTACGAAGTTTCTTAGGGTCATTAAATTAGAGAAACGAGTGTGACTGAAAAGAAAGTAGAAAAGTAGAAAGGTTGAGAGCAAAAGTTCATTCAATCAAAAACATAGTGTGGATAAATCCATACAAGGGAAATACCTGAACTATGGATTTTCTAAACCTATTTGCGATCGCACTCAATTTATCTTTTGCATCAGCCATCTTTGGAACGCCATTAAACACGCATTCAATTATAGCCAAAACAAAACAGCTAAATAGGGCTAACAAACAAGGTGTAAGCTTTGCTAAATAAGGCTTTTGAATTATTCAAAAGTAAAACTAACAAAAGTTTTGAAGATAAAAACAAACTTCTATGAATCCTAAATTTATGTTGGACACAATACCTACTGCGATCGCTACTAAAAACCTCGATTGGAAAATTTCTGCTAATCGCCTAGTTATCATTGACTCCAAGGTAGAGAACTACGAAACATTAGTAGCAGGTGTTTTACCGAATACTTGTGTTGTAGTTCTAGATAACGATAGAGATGGCATTGAGCAAATTAATCAAGTACTAGCATCCTATCAAGAAGTTAACAGCCTGCATATTGTTTCTCACGGCGCACCAGGACGAGTCTATTTAGGGAATAGTCAACTCAGCAACGAAACACTCAATCGCTATGCAGAGGACGTGCAAAGTTGGTCAAGCCTTCTCTCCTCTGCCTCTGTACTCCTTTATGGTTGTAATATTGCATCTGGAGAAATTGGCGAAGCCTTTTTGTCAAAGCTCCACCAACTGACTGGGGCAAATATTGCAGCTTCTGCCAACCCTACTGGCAGTACTCTTAAAGGAGGAGACTGGGAACTGGAAGTTACAATTGGCAAGATTGACACTTCCTTGGCGTTTTCAGAAACAGTAAGGGAAGCTTACACCTCTGTACTGGCAATCATTACTTTAACAGGACTAACAAACCCTCTGACAGAAGGCGGTGCTACAGATACTTTAGGGGTGAGTGTTAATGTCGCCAGCCTACTTAGTAGTCTCGGTGTTGCCGGCACGACTTTGGTTAATGGTGGAGTGCCAATCAACCTGACTCTGACTCCCGATGCTCAACTGAACTTGAATGGTTCAAACTCCTCGGTGACTTTAACTATCGACCCGACTCAAACCACCCAAGTTTTCCCCTCAGTCACCATCGCCGCCATCAATGATAATCTGACAGAAACTAATCAGACTGGTACAATTAGCGCCACAATTACAACTAGTAACCCTACTCTCCAGGCTATTCTTAACCCCATTTCCTCCCTACTGTCTGCAAATGTTACTGCTAATATCCTCGATCCGGTAACACCTCCAG